>JAZFQY010000027.1:0-2469 GCA_036445355.1 Alphaproteobacteria bacterium | reverse complement strand
GATGCTTCCGGGGCCCGGCTCCTGCACGATGACGGCGCAGGCATCGCCGCCGGCGACGGTTGCGACCGTCATGTCGAGCGGCCGGCCATCCCAGGTGGCGATCGTCCTCATATCGCGCACGATATTGACGTTGACCAGTTCGCGGCCGCGGTTTTCGCCGCCGGCGATGACGGTGGTGCGGCTGACATCGAAGCGGATCAGTTTGACCTCGGCCCCGGCGTCGGCGTCGCCGGCGATGCGCACCCGGATGCGGTTCGCGCCTGCCGGCGTGAGCTCCACGTCGAGGCGCTCGCGCTCGACGCTCGCGGCGGTCTCGATGAGCGCCTCGAGCGCGTCGCGGTCGGAGCCCACCTCCTGCCACATGCCGTCGACCATCATCTGCGGCGTGTAGACATAGGACAGGCCCAGATGGCTGGCGTAATCGCGCTGGCGCTCCGTGTGGGCGGCGTCGGCGAACGGATCGCGCCAGCCGATATAGTCCCAGTAATCGACATGGAAGCCGAGCGCCAGCACGTCGTCGCGCCCGGCCAGCTCGGCCAGATATGCGTCGGCCGCCGGGCAGCGCGGACAACCCTGAGAGGTGAACAGCTCGACCACGGTCAAGCGCTCGCCGGCGAGGGCGGCGGGCGAAGTCAATGCCGCCGTCAGCGCCAGAAGCAGCGCGGCGCACCAGCGTCGGCTAAACGTGATCATGCAGGCGATTATTATCGCCGCCCCGTTCGAGCGCCAATCAACAACCAGTGATTTCAAGGCATTTTGCTGGCACAGACTTACGGCTCGGACGTGATCGACTATCTGCCGTCGGCGGCCTATCCCGCTGCCTGCTGACCGGCGGGCCTGAGCTCGCCCGCCGCCTGGCGCAGCACCTGCACCGCACCGGAAATGAACAGCGACGCCATCACCGTCGCGACTGCCAGATCCGGCCAGCCGGTGCCGGTGGCGAACACGCCGCTCGCCGCCGCGATCACCGCGAGGTTGCCGATGGTGTCGTTGCGGCTGCACAACCAGACCGAGCGCATGTTGGCGTCGCCGCCACGGAAGCGGAACAGCACCAACACGGCGGCCAGATTGGCGGCGAAGGCGAGGCCGCCGATGGCGCCCATCATCGCCGCGTCGGGCACGCCCAGGACGAGTACGCGGTAGCCGGTGATGCCGAGCACCCACACCCCCATGGCTGCCATGGCCATGCCCTTGACCAAGGCCGCGGTGGCGCGCCAGCGCGGCGGGCGCGCCAGCACGAACAGGCTCAACGCGTAGGTCACGGTGTCGCCGGCGAAGTCGAGGGCGTCGGCGTGCAGCGCCGCCGAGGCGGCGAGCCAGCCTCCCCCGGCCTCGACCACGAACATCGTTGCGTTGATGGCGATGACCCACCACAGGGCGCGACGGAATGCGCCGTCGCCGGCAGGCGATACGTTAATGCCGCAGGCGGCGCCCATCGTCCCCTATGCCCCGTCTGCGGTGGGCTCGGCCATGTGCTCGACCATGTCGGTGACCACCCGGTGAACGTGGGCGTCGGCGGCCCGGTAGAAGACCTGCTTGCCGCGCCGCTCGGCGCGCACGAGCCGCGCCGCGCGCAGCAAGCGCAGATTGTGGCTGACCAGCGACAGGGTGAGATCCAGGCGGCGCGCCACGTCGCTCACCGCCAGCGGCCGCTCCAGACACAGAAACAGGATGCGCAGGCGATTGGCGTCCCCGAGCAGGTGGAACATGTCCGCCAGCGCCTCGGCCTGACCCGGATCGAGCCCGCCAGGCGCCGCGGATGCGGCCTTGGCCCTTTGCGGAGAATCGAGAGTGGTGACCATGAAACAGTCCCACGATTGAACAATTGTTCAATTATATATTATTTTGGAGCTGGGTCGTCAAGGCCGGCGGCGGCCCGCTCGCCAGGGACCTACGCAAGGGAACTACGCAATGGAACTAGGCCGCCTGCTTCAGCATATTGCGCAGGACATAGTGCAGGATGCCGCCGTGGCGGAAGTACTCGACCTCGTCCAACGTATCGATGCGGCAGGTGAGCGCTATCTCGCGCGTTGCGCCGTCGGCCGACGTGATGCGGCAGGTCACGTCCATGCGCGGCGTGAGCCCGGCAGCGGGGCCGGTGATGTCGAACACCTCGGTGCCGTCGAGGCCCAGGCTGGCGCAGGTCGTGCCGTCCTTGAACTGCAGCGGCAGGATGCCCATGCCCACCAGGTTGGAGCGGTGGATGCGCTCGAAGCTCTCGACGATGACCGCGGCGACGCCCAACAGGCGCGGCCCCTTGGCCGCCCAGTCGCGCGAGGAGCCGGTGCCGTACTCCTTGCCGCCGATGACCACTAGGGGCACCCCCTCCTCCCGGTAGCGCATGGCGGCGTCGTAGATCGGCATCGTCTCGCCACTCGGTCGGTGCACGGTGACGCCGCCCTCGGTGCCCGGCGTCATCCGATTGCGGATGCGGATGTTGGCGAAGGTGCCGCGCATCATCACCTCGTG
>JAZFQY010000026.1:0-2223 GCA_036445355.1 Alphaproteobacteria bacterium | reverse complement strand
CAGAATTGCGTCAATATGACCGCAGAAGGCTCTAGAGAAAGCGGTCGGGGCGAAACGGCGACAGGTCCAGGGGCGGCGGCCGGCCGGCCGCCAAGTCGGCGACCGCGCGGCCGGTGATCGCCGCCGTGGTCAGGCCGATATGGCCATGGCCGAAGGCGAGGAAGGCGTTCGGATGGCTGGGCGCACGCCCGATCACCGGCAGGGAATCGGGCATGGACGGCCGGCAGCCCATCCAGGTGGTGCCGTCGCTCGTATCGATCTCGGGGAACAGCCGGCGCGCGCCG
The DNA here is from genome assembly GCA_036445355.1 of Alphaproteobacteria bacterium. GTDB lineage: Bacteria > Pseudomonadota > Alphaproteobacteria > UBA6615 > UBA6615 > JAZFQY01. The sequence continues at coordinate 1,939 of JAZFQY010000026.1, read as the reverse complement.
GCGATGAGCGCGTCGCTGCGCGCCGGGTCGGGCGGCGCCTCGAGGCCGGCGAACTCGACCGTGCCGGCCAGGCGCACGCCCATCGCCATGGGCGTGAGCGCGAAGGCAAAATCACCCGACACCACCGGCAGGCGCAGCTCGATCCCTGGCGCCGGCAGGGTCACGTTGTAGCCGCGCTCGGTGTCGAGGGGCACGCGCACGCCGAGGCGCCGCGCCAGCGGATTCGACCATGCGCCGGCGGCGACGACCACCGCGTCGGCACCGTGCCGGCCGCTCCCGGTACGCACGCCGGCGACGGCGCGGTCTCGAAACTCGAACCCGACGGCGCGCTCCTTGACCAGTGTACCCCCGCGGCCGACGAGATCCTCGGCCAGCATCTGCACCAGCCGGTGCGGGTCGACCACGTGGGCCGACGCCGGGAAGAAGGCGCCGTGGGTGATGTCGGCGCTCAGGCCGGGGACGAGCTGGCCGAGCTCGGCGGCGCCCAGCTCCTCGATCTCCACGCCAGTGCGCCGGCGGATGGCCATCTCCGCCCGGGCGCGGGCGAAGGAAGCCGCACCGGCGTAGACGTAGACCACACCCTGACGCCGGAATAGCTCGCGGGCGCCGGCACCCTCGACGAGCGGCGTGTAGGCGTCCGCCGCCCCTGCCATCAGTGTCGCCAGGGCGCGGGAGATGCGCTCCACCCGCCCCGGCGTGCTCGCCGCCAGGAAGCGCGCCAGCCAGGGCAGGAGCCGCGGCAGATAGCGCCAGCGGATCGCCAGGGGCGATTGGCTGTCGAGCAGCATGCGTGGCACCCGTGGCAGCAGGCCGGGCAAGGCCAACGGGGTCGTATGGTCGACCGCGATGATGCCGGCATTGCCCTTCGACGCGCCCTCGCCCGGCGCCTCGGGGTCGAGCAGGGTGACCCGCCAGCCGTCACGCTGCAAGGTGAGAGCGCAGGCGACGCCGACGATGCCGGCGCCGATGACCACGGCGCGCCGTTCGTTCATGGCTGGCCACGCTTGGGACTTGCCCGCCTCATACGCGGCTGCGCCGGATTAGGTCGTCGTGCAGCGCCGGGTCGATGGCGATGCCCTCGGCGCGGATACGTGCCCGCGCCGCGTGGCGCTTGTCGCCGGGCAGGCGCGTGCCCTCTTGGGCGAGGATGGCCTGGAATAGGGCCTCGATGCGGCCGAGCGCGTCGGCGCCACCGAAGGCGGCGGGATCGAGGGCGATGAAGAACTGTCCGGTGCCCGGCGGCCCGCCCTCGTTGGTGACGAAGGGCGGCGCCTGGCGCGAGAAGTTGGCGCCGGTGAGCCCCGCGGCCATGATCTCGACCATGAGGGCGATGGCCGCTCCCTTGTGGTCTCCGTAGGGCAGCACCGTGCCGGCGACGGCGGCCTCGGCGTCGGTGGTCGGGTTGCCTTCGGTGTCCAGGGCCCAGCCCTCGGGGACCGGCCGGCCTTCCTTGGCTGCGACGAGGATGTCGCTGCGCGCCACCTTGCTCGAGGCCTGGTCGATGACCATGGGCGGCCGGCCGTCGGGGCGCGGGCAGGCGAAGGCGAGGGGATTGGTGCCGAAGACCCGCTCGACGCCACCCCACGGCGCCATCGAGGCCGGCGAGTTGACGAAGGCGATGCCGACCAGCCCTTCCGTCGCCAGGCGCTCGACGTGATAGCCGACGATGCCGCAATTGTAGGAACGGGTGACGCCCATGGCGGCGGCGGCGGCCTCGCGCGTGAGCGGCACCAGCCGGCCGAGCCCGGCGGCGATGGCCGGGTGGGCGAAGCCGTTCATGGCGTCGACGCTGAGCGCCGCCGCCGCGACCTGCGCCACTTTAGGCACCGCCTTGCCGTCGACCTTGCCGATGGAAGTGTGGTCGGCGTAAGTGGGCAGGCGGAACAGGCCGTGGGAGTGGATGCCGTCGAGCTCCGCCGCGACGACGGAGTCGGCCATG
>JAZFQY010000025.1:0-2835 GCA_036445355.1 Alphaproteobacteria bacterium | reverse complement strand
GAGAGGGCCGCCGACGAGGCCGCCGTCAACGCCATGCGCAAGGCACTCAATGGCCTCGCCATCGACGCCACGGTGGTCATCGGCGTCAATGGCCTCGCCATCGACGCCACGGTGGTCATCGGCGAGGGCGAGCGCGACGAGGCGCCGATGTTGTTCATCGGCGAACGGGTGGGCACCGGCAAGGGTCCGAAGCTGGACATCGCCCTCGATCCCCTGGAAGGCACCACCATCACCGCCAAGGGCGGCACCAACGCGCTGGCGGTCATCGCCCTGGCCGAGGAACGCGGATTCCTCAACGCGCCCGACGTCTACATGGACAAGATCGCCATCGGCGGCGGCCTGCCGCCGGAACTCGTGCATCTGACGGAAAAGCCCCAAACCAACCTGAAGGCGCTGGCCGGGGCGAAGGCGGTGGATGTCTCCGATTTGGTCGTGTGCGTCCTCGACCGGCCGCGCCACCAGGAGCTGATCGCTCAGATCCGCGAGGCCGGCGCCCGCATCACCCAGATTTCCGACGGCGACGTCGGCGGCGTCATCGCCACCTCGCGGCCGGAAAGCGGCATCGACATCTATATCGGCATCGGCGGCGCGCCGGAGGGCGTGCTGGCGGCGGCGGCGCTGAGGTGCATCGGCGGGCAGATGCAGGGCCGGCTCGTGTTCCGCAACGACGACGAGCGCGGCCGCGCGACACTTCTGGGCATCAGCGATTTCGACCGCGTCTACGATCTGGAAGATCTGGCCGGCGGCGACGTCATGTTCGCCGCCACCGGCGTCACCGACGGCACCATGCTGCGCGGCGTGCGGCGCATTCGCGACGGCGCCCACACCCACTCCATCGTCATGCGCTCGAAGACCGGCACCGTGCGCGTCATCGAGGCGATCCACAACTTCACCCGCAAGACAGGCTACGAGCACCTGTGAGCGCCCCCGCCGTCGCGCTCGAGGAGGAAGCCGTGCTGGGCGTGCGCCGGTCGCTGCGCGGGCAGCGCTGGCTCGCCCGCGACGGCGACGCCCGCGTCGGCATGGCGCTGGCGCAGCGCCTCGAGCTGCCGGAGATCGTGGGTCGCGTGCTGGCGGCGCGCGGCGTCGGCCTCGATGAGGCGGAGGCGTTTCTCGAGCCGACGCTCAAGGCGCTGTTGCCGGATCCGAGCCGGCTCCGCGACATGGACCGAGCCGCCGCGCGCCTGGCGCGCGCCGTCGAGGGCGGCGAGGCCATCGCCGTATTCGGCGACTACGATGTCGACGGCGCCACCTCGGCGGCGATTCTGGCGCGTTTCTTCGCCGCTGTCGGCTGCCCGATTCGCGTCTATGTTCCCGACCGGCTGCGCGAGGGCTATGGCCCCAACGCCGCGGCGCTGATGCGGCTCAGAGCCGAGGGCGTGCGGGTGGTGGTCACGGTCGACTGCGGCACCACCGCCCATGACGCGCTCGAAGTGGCGGCCGAGGCCGGGCTCGACGTCATCGTCGTCGATCACCACGTTGTCGAGCCGCGCCTGCCGCCCTGCTTCGCCGTGATCAATCCCAATCGGCTGGACGAGGACGGCAGCCTGGGCCAGCTCGCCGCCGTCGGTGTCGCCTTCTTACTCGCCGTCGCCGTCAACCGCGCCCTGCGCGCGGCCGGACACTATCGCCACCGGCCGGAGCCGGACCTCAAGCACCTGCTCGACTTGGTGGCGCTGGGCACGGTGTGCGACATGGTGCCGCTCGTCGGCCTCAACCGCGCCTTCGTGCGCCAGGGCTTGAAGGTGATGGCCGGGCGCCGCAATGCCGGCCTTGCCGCCCTCGCCGACCTGGCGCGGGTGAGCGAGGCACCGAATGCCTATCATCTGGGCTTCATCATCGGACCCAGGGTCAATGCCGGCGGCCGGGTCGGCAAGTCCGACCTGGGCGCCCGCTTGCTCAGCACCGGCGACGCCGTCGAGGCGGCGGAGCTCGCGCGGCGTCTCGACGCGCACAATCAGGAGCGCAAGGCGCTCGAACGGGAGGTGCTCGACGCGGCCCGGCACGAGGCCGAGGCGGCGGACGCCGGCGCGCCGCTGATCTTCGTCGCCGGCGAGGGCTGGCACCCGGGGGTGATCGGCATCGTCGCCGGGCGATTGGTGGAGCGCTTCCACCGCCCGGCCTGCGTCGTCGCCCTGGACGGTGCGGAGGGCAAGGGCTCGGGGCGCTCGGTGGCGGGGGTCGATCTGGGCGCGGCAGTTATCGCGGCGCGCCAGGCGGGCCTCCTGACCGCCGGCGGCGGCCACCCCATGGCGGCCGGCTTTACCGTGGCGCGGGCGCAACTGGGCGAGCTTGTCCAGTTTCTGGCCGAGCGCGTGGCGGCGGCGATGCGCGCCGTCGTCCCCACCCTCAGCCTGGACGGGGCGATGACCGTCGGCGGCGCCGACTTGGGCCTGGTGACGGCACTGGAGCGCCTGGCGCCGTTCGGCGCCGGCAACGCCGAACCGCGCTTCGCCCTGCCGGCGGCGCGGCTGGTGCGCGCCGACGTGGTGGGCGACGGCCACGTGCGCGGCGTGCTCGCCGACGGCGGGGGCGGGCGGCTCAAGGCCATCGCCTTCCGCGCCGCGGGCGAACCCATGGGCGAGGCGCTGATGAACGCACAAGGTCGGCCCCTGCACCTGGCCGGGCGGGTGCGCCGCGACACCTGGCGCGGCGGCTCGGCGGTGCAGTTCATGATCGATGACGCCGCCTGGCCGTGATGGCTGCTGCGGCAGGCGCCTTGATTTCGCTTCGCGCGGCCGTTATGTGAGGCGCGGCGCCGGCGTCCCCATCGTCTAGAGGCCTAGGACACCGGCCTTTCACGCCGGCAACACGGGTTCGAATCCCGTTGGGGAC
>JAZFQY010000024.1:0-9526 GCA_036445355.1 Alphaproteobacteria bacterium | reverse complement strand
GAAATCGGCGTCGGGCACGAGCAGCGCCACCAGATGCGACTGGCGGTCGCCATAGACCATGGCCTGCGCCAGCTCGGGCTCGAAGGTCAGCATGCCCTCGACGCGCTGCGGCGACAGGGTGTCGCCGCCGGAGAGCACGATGATGTCCTTCTTGCGGTCTGTGATCCGCAGGTAGCCGTCGTCGTCGATGTCGCCGATGTCGCCGGTATGCACCCAGCCGTCCTTGAGCGCCTCGGCGGTGGCCTCGGGATTGTTCCAGTAGCCCTGCATGGTGAGCTCGCCGCGCACCAGGATCTCCCCGTCCCCGGCGATCTTGACCTCGACGTCGGTGAAGGGCGGGCCGACGGTGTGGATCCTGATCCGGCTCGGCCGATTGGCACTGACTACCGGTGCCGTTTCGGTCTGGCCGTAGCCCTGCAGCAGGCGCACGCCCAGCGCGACGAAGAACACGCCGATATCGTAGTTGAGCGGCGCGCCACCGGAGACGAAGGCCTTGAGCCGGCCGCCGAAGCGCCCGGCCACCTTGGCGCGCACCAGCTTGTCCAACAATCGGTCGAGCATGCGCCCACCGACGGACAGGCCAGCCGGGCCCTGCTCGTAGCGCCGCCTTCCTAGCTCAACCGCTTTCATGAACAGGGCCTCCGACAGCCCGCCCTTGCGCCTGACGCCGCTGATTATGCGCTGGTGCATGGATTCGTAGAGCCGCGGCACGGCGGTCATGATCGTCGGCCGCGCCTCGGCCATGTTGGCGACCAGCTTGTCGACGCTTTCGGCGTAGTAGATCTCGGCGCCGATCGAGATCGGGAAGTAGAGCCCCGCCGTGTGCTCGTAGGAGTGGCTGAGCGGCAGGAAGGACAGGAACACCTCGCGGTCCAGATCGAGCAGATCATCGTCGCGGAACAGGTGATAGCCGCCCTTGGCGTTGCAGATGATGGCGCCATGGCTGAGCATGACGCCCTTTGGCGCGCCGCCAGTGCCCGAGGTGTAGATCAGGCAGCACGTGTCGCCGCGCTTGATCGCCGCGACGTACGCCTCCACGTCGTCCGGTTGGGCGCGACCCCTGTCCAGCACGTCGTCCCAGCCCTCGAGGCCGAGGCCATCGGCCTTGCTCCGCGATGGCTCTAGGCAGATCACGCCGCCGGTGCTCTCTACCTGCAGCGCCGCCGGCAGCAGGCGCTCGGCCAGCGCCGCGCTCGACACGATCGCCAGCTTGGCGCCGCTATCGCCGAGGATGTGGACGTGGTCGGCCACCGTGTTGGTGGTGTAGGCGGGCACGGTCATCGCGCGCGCCGCCATTATGGCGAGGTCGGCGATGGCCCATTCGGGCCGGTTCTCGGCTACCAGCGCCACCCGGTCGCCCGGCGTCACGCCGAGCGCGCGCAGGCCGCGGCTGAGCGCGCTCACCCGCTCGCGCGCCTCGGCCCAGCTAATGGAATGCCATTCCTGGCCCTGCTTGTGCCAGAACAGCGGCTTGTCTCCCAGCTCCGCCGCCCGCGCGAAGAACATCTGCGGCAGGCTCTGCCATGCGTTGTAGCGCTCGCTGAAATCCATGGCCCCGTCCCCGCTGCGCCGTCGCATCCGCTTGTTGTATAGCGCATCGGCGACTATATCGCAGCAGTCCCGTGAACGGAGGCTTGCGATGACCGATCCCACGATCGCCGACACAGATGCCCTGGGTGCGCTGCCGGAATGGGATTTGTCCGATCTCTATCCCGGGCCCGACTCGGTCGCGCTGGCGCGCAATCTGGGCGCGGCGCGGCGCGACGCGCGGGCCTTCGAGCGCGCCCACGCCGGCCGCCTCGCGGCGATGTCCGGGTCGGAGCTCGGCCGCGCCGTCGCCGAGTACGAGCGCATCGACGAGATCCTCGGCCGCGTCATGAGCTATGCCTCGCTCTTGCATGCGGCGGACATGGAAGACGTCAAGGTCGGCCAGTTCTTCCAGGGCACCCGCGAGTCGGTCACCGCGATCTCGACCCACCTCTTGTTCTTCACCCTGGAGCTGAACCGTATCGAGGACGCGGAGTTCGAGGCCAAGCTGGCGGCGCCGGAGCTCGCCCGCTACCGCCCGTGGCTACGCGACGTGCGTGTCTTCCGGCCACACCAGCTTTCCGATGAGGCGGAGAAGCTGCTGCACGAGAAAAGCGTCGCCGGGCGCGCCGCCTGGGTACGCCTGTTCGACGAGACCATGGCGGCCCTGCGCTTTCCTTTCGATGGCCGCGAGCTCACCAGCGCCGAGGTGCTGCATCTGTTCAGCGACAAGGATGAAGGCGTGCGCCGCCGGGCGGCCGGCGCCCTGGAAGAGGTCCTGGGCCGGAACCTGCGCCTGTTCGTCCACATCACCAATACGCTCGCCAAGGACAAGGAGATCGAGGACAAGTGGCGCGACTACTCGCGCCCGGTCTCGCATCGAAACCTCGCCAACTTCGTCGAGGACGAGGTGGTGGACGCCCTTGCGGCGGCGGTGCGCCGGGCCTGTCCCGGACTCAGTCACCGCTACTATGCCCTCAAGGCGAAGTGGCTGGGCAAGGAGCGGCTCGAAACTTGGGACCGCAATGCACCGTTGCCCGAGGACGACGACCGGCTGATCCCGTGGGACGAGGGTGTGCGGAGCGTGCTCGAGGCCTACCGCCGTTTCTCGCCCGAGATGGCCGCCCTCGGCCGCCGCTTCTTTGACGCCGCCTGGATCGACGCGCCGGTCCGGCCCGGCAAGGCCCCCGGCGCCTTCGCCCACCCCACGGTGCCCAGTGCCCACCCCTATCTCCTGCTCAACTACCAGGGCAGGACCCGCGACGTGATGACCCTGGCCCACGAGCTGGGCCACGGCGTGCACCAGCTCCTCGCCGCCGATCAGGGCCACCTGATGGCCGACACGCCCCTCACCCTCGCCGAGACGGCGAGCGTCTTCGGCGAGATGCTCACCTTTCGCAAGATGCTGGACGAGGCGCCCGATGCGCGGGCAAAGCGCGTCATGCTCGCCGGCAAGGTCGAGGACATGCTGAACACGGTGGTGCGCCAGATCGCCTTCTACGAGTTCGAGCGGCGGCTGCACGACGGGAGGCGCCAGGGCGAGCTATTGCCCGAGGACATCAACGCCATCTGGCTCGAGGTGCAGCGCGAAAGCCTGGGCCCGGCGATCGAATTCCATGACGGCTATGGGCTCTACTGGACCTACATCCCGCATTTCATTCACACGCCGTTCTACGTCTACGCCTACGCCTACGGCGATTGTTTGGTGAACTCCCTCTATGCCGTCTACGAGTCGGCCGCCGACGGCTTCGCCGAGAAATACCTGGACATGCTGCGCGCCGGTGGCACCCTCAGGCATCGCGAGCTGCTGGCTCCCTTCGGCCTCGACGCCTCGGAGCCGGCATTCTGGGACAAGGGCCTGGGCGTCATCCGCCGTTTCATCGACGAGCTCGAGGAGCTGGCTTGAGCCAGTTCGACGACAGTCCGACCCTGCGCGGCCGCCTCGGCCGCTACGCCCAGGTGGGTGTCGCCGTCGGCGGCCTGGCGGCGCGCGTCGCCGGCAGCCGGTTTCTCGGCTGGCGCCTCGATCGCGGCGCCCACGCGGCGGAGCTGCGGGAGGCGCTAGGCGGCCTCAAGGGGCCGCTGATGAAGGTGGCGCAGATGCTGGCCACCATCCCCGACGCCCTGCCGGAGGAGTACCTCGAGCAGTTCGCCCAGCTCCAGGCCAACGCGCCGTCCATGGGCTGGTTGTTCGTCCGGCGGCGCATGGTGACGGAGTTGGGCCCCGACTGGGGCAGCCGGTTCCGCGCCTTCGAGCGTCAGGCGGCGCGCGCCGCCTCCCTCGGCCAGGTCCACCGCGCCGAGGCGCCGGACGGGCGCCTGCTCGCCTGCAAGCTGCAATACCCCGACATGCTGTCGGCCGTGGAAGCCGATCTCAACCAGCTCAAGGTCGTGCTGGCGATCATGCGGCGCGTCGACCGCGCCATCGACACCAGCCAGGTCCACGCCGAGCTGTCCGAGCGCCTGCACGAGGAGCTGGATTACGCGCGCGAGGCGCGCCACACGCGGCTCTTCGGTCTCATGCTCGCCGGCGAGGACAGCGTGCACGTGCCCGAGGTCGTAGGCGCGCTGTCCACCAAACGGCTGCTCTCCTGCGAATGGCTGGCCGGCGAACCGCTCCTCGCCTATGTCGATGCCCATGCCGAGGCGCGCGCCGACATTGCCCGCAACATGTTCCGCGCCTGGTACGCGCCGTTCTACGGCTACGGCGTGATCCACGGCGATCCTCATTTGGGCAACTACACCGTCCGCCCCGAGGATCTGTCCGTCAATCTCTACGATTTCGGCTGCATCCGCGTATTTCCGGCCTCGTTCGTCGGCGCCGTGATAGACCTCTATCACGCTCTCAGGGACGGCGACGAGGAGCTCGCGGTGCACGCCTACGAGACTTGGGGCTTCAGGAATTTGAGCCGCGAGTTGATGCGCGTCCTCAACCTCTGGGCCGAGTTTGTCTACGCGCCGCTGATGGACGACAAGGTGCAAAAGATCCAGGAGAGCGAAAGCGGCTTCTACGGTGCCAGCGTCGCCCACAAGGTGCACATGGAACTACGCCGGCTGGGCGGGGTGACGCCGCCGCGCGAATTCGTGCTCATGGACCGAGCGGCGATCGGCCTCGGCTCCGTGTTCCTGCGCATCAAGGCCGAGCTCAATTGGTACCGCTTGTTCCACGACATGATCGGAGGCTTCGATATCGCGGCCACGGCGCGGCGCCAGAAGCAGGCGTTGGCGGCGTGCGGCCTTGCGCCGACGACTTAAGCGGCGGAATTCACGCCCTTGTGCATTGGCCGGGCACCGGTTCTTCCGGCAATATTGGGCGAGGGAGGTGCACATGGCACCGCGGGCCAAACGCTACGGAGTGCTGATCGCCCTCGCCGCATTCTTGTTTGTGGCACCGGCGGCGGCGGAGGGACCGGTAAGCCTGGACCCGGCGCTCAAGGGCGCACTCGCGCGCCTGGAGCCCTTGAAGGGGGCGCCGGTGGCGCGCGCCGAACTCGACGGAAAGCCGGTGATCGTCACCTTCTTCGCCAGCTGGTGCCCGCCCTGCCGGGCCGAGTTCGAGCAGCTGGCGCGGCTGATGCTGCGCCGGGGCGTGGAGCGCCAGACCGTCATCGCCGTCGACTGGTACGAGGACTGGGGCGGCTTCGCCGGCAAGCCGGGGCGGCTCCAGCGTTTCATCGCCGGCGCGCATCCGCGCATATATTTTCTCAGCGGCACCGCGCCCGTTATCGACGCCTTCGAGGGCGTGCCGCGCATTCCCAGCCTGTTCGTCTTCGACGCGCGCGGGCGCGAGATCTTCCGCTTCCTCCACCGCGCCGGGTCGGACAAAACTTACGTCACCGCCGAGGAACTGGCGGCGATCCTGGAGCCGCTGGGCGAGGAATGATGGCTTTGCCGGCCGCACGGTAGTTGCCGGCCCTTGTGCATCGCAGGGCGGCAGGGCAGATTAGCCGCCCACTGATTCGGTGACGGCCGGGATCAGGTCGGGGGCCAGCACGCGGGGGCCATCGCCCAAATGAAGGTCGCCATTCCCAAGGAACGCCGGCCCGGCGAGGCGCGGGTGGCGGCGACGCCCGAGACCGTGCGCAAATTGGTGCAGCTCGGCGCCGAGGTGAGCGTGCAGAAGGGTGCCGGCGCCGGCGCCGCCATCCCCGATGCCGACTACAAGGACGCGGGTGCAGTCATCGCCAAGGACGCGGCGGCGGCGCTCAAGGGCGCGGATCTGGTGCTCAAGGTCCAGCGCCCGATGCGCGCCGAGGAGGGCACGGACGAGTTGGCTCTCATCCCCGAAGGGGCGATCCTGGTGGCGCTGCTCAATCCCCATGGCGACGCGGCGGGCCCGGCGGCCTATGCCCAACGCCGGATCGCCGCCTTCGCCATGGAGTTCATGCCGCGAATCTCGCGCGCCCAGTCTATGGACGTGCTGAGCTCACAGTCGAACTTGGCGGGCTACAAGGCCGTGCTCGACGCCGCCGCCGAGTTCGGTCGCGCCATGCCGATGATGATGACTGCCGCCGGGCGCATCAACCCGGCCCGGGTGTTCGTCATGGGCGCCGGCGTCGCCGGGCTGCAGGCGGTGGCCACGGCGCGGCGTTTGGGCGCCATAGTCTCGGCCACCGACGTCCGTCCGGTGGCGAAGGAGCAAGTCGAGAGCCTGGGCGCCAGCTTCGTCATGGTCGAGAGCGAGGAGACTAAAGAGGCGGAGACCGCCGGCGGCTATGCCAAGGAGATGTCGGAGGACTACAAGCGCCGCCAGGCCGAGCTGGTGGCCGAGCACATCGCGGGCCAGGACATCGTCATCACCACGGCCCTCATTCCCGGCCGCCCGGCGCCGACGCTCATCAGCGCCGAGATGGTGAAGTCGATGAGGCCCGGCTCAGTGATCGTCGATCTGGCTGTGGAGCAGGGTGGCAACTGCACCTTGAGCGAGGCCGGCAAGGTGGTGCGCAAGCACGGCGTCATCATCGTCGGGCATTTGAACGTGCCCAGCCGCCTGGCGGTGGACGCCAGCGCCCTCTATGCCCGCAACGTGCTCAACTTCCTGCAGCCCTTCATCGATAAGGAGTCGAAGGCGCTGGTCCTCGACTGGGAGGACGAGATCGTCCAGGGCACCTGCCTGACCCGCGACGGCAGGGTCGTGCATCCGACCTTCGCTGCGTCGGGCGGCGAGACCGGAGAACAGGGAGAAGGCTGAGCCATGGATCCGCAGACCCTCGTCGACAATGCCGCCAGGCTCGCCGCCGAGGCGCAACGCCTGGCCCTGCAGGCGGCCGAACTGGCCGGCCAGGCGGCGCAGGTGAGCTTCGCCACGACCCAGGGCGGCGGCGACGGCTTCGTCTTCCTGTTCACGGTCTTCGTGCTCGCGGTCTTCGTCGGCTACTACGTGGTGTGGAGCGTGACGCCGGCCCTGCACTCGCCCTTGATGAGCGTCACCAATGCCATCTCCTCGGTCATCATCGTCGGCGCCATAATCGCCGCCGGGCCATTGGAGGCAAGTTTCTCCAAGGCCCTCGGCTTCTTCGCCGTCACCCTCGCCTCAGTCAACATCTTCGGCGGCTTCATCGTCACCCAGCGCATGCTGACCATGTTCAAAAAGAAGAAGTAGCGGGGCCGCGCCATGACCGAGACCACAGCGGCCTTCGCCTATCTCATTTCCAGCATCTGCTTCATCATGGCGCTCAAGGGGCTGAGCTCCCCGACGACGGCGCGCAAAGGCAACCTGTTCGGCATCGCCGGCATGGTCATCGCCATTGCGACGACCTTCGCCTTGCCGGGCGTGCTCTCCTACGGCCTGATCATCTCCGGCATGCTGGTCGGCGGCGCCATCGGCACTGTGATCGCGCTCAGGATCCAGATGACGGCGCTGCCGCAACTGGTGGCGGCGTTCCACTCCCTGGTCGGCCTTGCCGCAGTGTCCGTCGCCGGGGCGGCGTTCCATGCGCCGGAGGCCTACGGCATTGGCGCCGCCGGCGACATCAAGGTCGGCAGCCTGATCGAGATGTCCATCGGCGCCGCCATCGGCGCCGTCACCTTCACCGGTTCGGTCATCGCCTTTGGCAAGCTGCAGGGGCTCATCAGCGGCAAGCCCGTGGTCTTCCCGGGCCAGCACCCGCTCAATCTGGCGTTGGGCATTCTCCTTGTGCTGCTGGTGGTGTGGCTGTGCCTGGATGAGTCGGCGCTGGCGTTTTGGCTAATCGTGGCCCTGTCCCTGGCGCTCGGGGTGCTCATCATCGTGCCCATCGGCGGCGCCGACATGCCGGTGGTGATCTCCATGCTCAACTCCTACTCGGGTTGGGCCGCCTGCGGCATCGGCTTCACCCTCGCCAACCCGCTGTTGATCATCACCGGCGCCCTGGTCGGATCGTCGGGCGCGATTCTCAGCTACATCATGTGCCGGGGCATGAACCGGTCCTTCATCAACGTCATCCTGGGCGGTTTCGGCGGCGAGGCGGCGGCCCCATCCGCCGACTTGGGCGACCGCACCGTGCGCCAGGGTGCGGCCGACGACGCGGCGTTCATCATGGGCCAGGCCAACGCGGTGATCGTGGTGCCCGGATACGGCATGGCGGTGGCTCAGGCGCAGCATGCCTTGCGCGAGATGGCCGACCTGTTGAAGGCGAGGGACGTGGAGGTGCGCTATGCAATCCACCCGGTGGCGGGCCGCATGCCCGGGCACATGAACGTGCTTCTGGCCGAGGCCAATGTGCCCTACGACGAGGTCTTCGAGCTCGACGAGATCGACCGCGACTTCCCCGCCACCGACGTCGCCTTCGTCATCGGCGCCAACGACATCACCAATCCGGCGGCGAAGGACGACAAAGCGAGCCCCATCTACGGCATGCCGGTCTTGGATGTGGGGAAATCGCAGACGGTGCTGTTCGTCAAGCGCTCCCTGGCGACGGGCTATGCGGGCATCGACAATCTTCTATTTTACCGCGACAGCACCATGATGCTGTTCGGCGACGCCAAGAAGATGTGCGAGGATATCGTCAAGGCGCTGAAGGGCGGTGGCCACTGAACCGCCCTTGCGTAGCCGCATCCGGACGCGGCCAAAACCGGCTCTAATCCAACAACAATTTCAGGTTTCGGTTCGGTGGGGATGGCCCCGGCGATGCCGGCACGGTGGTCAGAAGGCTTGTGGTCAGAAGCCCTCGCGTTCCATGCGCTTTCGCGCGAGTTTACGGGCGCGGCGGATGGCCTCGGCCTTTTCCCTTGCCCGCTTCTCCGATGGCTTCTCGTAACTTCTGCGCAGTTTCATCTCCCGAAAAACGCCCTCGCGCTGCATCTTCTTTTTCAGCGCCTTGAGGGCTTGGTCGACATTGTTGTCGCGCACGACGACCTGGACGATAACCGCAGCTCCTTTTCTTCAAGCCATTCTTGCAAGTCTAATTCTCGCGCGTGCGGCCACCCGCACGAACTCGGGCGGGTGTGTAGCATAGGGGTCTCGCCCTGCCAAGCGGAATTGCCCGGAATACAAGGGATTTTCGCCCTACCTGAGCCGGGACCGCGGATCGAGGGCGTCCTGCAGGCCGTCGCCGAGGAAGTTGAAGGCGATCACAGTGATGAATATCAGCAAACCGGGATATGTGGCCAGCTGGGGCGCCTGCTCGATCAGCTCCTGGGCGTTGGTCAGCATGTTGCCCCAGCTCGGCAGCGGCGGCTGGATGCCCAGGCCGAGGAAGCTGAGCACGGATTCCAGGAGGATGATGGCGCCGGCGCTCAAGGTCGTGGCGACGACGATGGGGGAGGCGACATTGGGCAGAATGTGGGCAAGCATGATGCGCAGGGGGCTCGCGCCGAGCGCCTCGGCGGCCAGGACGAACTCACGCGCCCTGACCGACAGGGTGGCGCCGCGCACCAGCCGCGCCACCGTGGTCCAGCCGACCAGGGCGATGATGACGATGATGCGGTAGAGACTCACCGCCTGCGCCTGCACCCAGCTCTCCGGCAGCGGCAGCTTGCTCAGATCGACCGCCGCCAGCACGATCAACAGGGGCAGGAG
>JAZFQY010000023.1:0-12654 GCA_036445355.1 Alphaproteobacteria bacterium | reverse complement strand
GTCGTGATGTCCCTCAGCGACGTTCCCGATTTGAAGTACGCCAGGAGCTTGTCCCGCGTCTGGCCGAGTTTCCGGTGCGATTCGGGCTTGAGATCCGACTCTCGCTGCTCCAGATACTGCGTCAGCCATTCCCGAAGGGCCGACGTGATCGTGCTCGACGGCATGGAGGCGGGCACCGGCGCCACCCAGAACGTGTTCATCGAGCATGTGGGCATCCCCACCCTGGCGGCGGTGCGCCAGGCAGTCGAGGCGCTGACCGAGCTCGACATGCACCGCAAGGTGCAGCTCATCGTCTCCGGCGGTATTCGCTCGGGCGCCGACGTGGCCAAGGCCCTGGCCCTTGGCGCCGACGCCGTGTCCATCGGCACCGCGGCCCTGATAGCCCTCAACTGCAACCGGGCGATCCATGTGGAGGACTACCACGCCATCGGCGCCGAGCCGGGGACCTGCCACCACTGCCACACCGGGCGCTGTCCCGTCGGCATCACCACCCACGAACCCGAGCTGGAGGCGCGCCTCGATCCCGAATCGGGGGCGCGGCGGCTGCGAAACTACCTGACGACCCTGGTGCTCGAGTGTCAGACCCTGGCTCGGGCCTGCGGCAAGTCGCACCTACTCAACCTCGAGCCGGAGGATCTGGCGGCGCTGAGTATCGAGGCGGCGGCGATGGCCGGCGTGCCCCTCGCCGGCACCGACTGGATTCCGGGACGCGGGCCAGGCGGCTAGACTTCTCGACAGGGGGACAAGAACAAACCGGAGGGGGAACGCGATGAGCGTCGATCTGGCTCAAATCGCCAAGGAACAAAAAATTGAATATTTCCTGATCAGCTTCGTCGACCTGTTCGGCGTGCTGCGGGCGAAGCTCGTGCCGGCGCGGGCGATCGGCCAGATGCAGGCCGACGGCGCCGGCTTCGCCGGCTTCGCCACGCATCTCGACATGACGCCGGCGGACCCGGACATGTTCGCTGTGCCCGACCCGGCGAGCCTGATCCAGCTGCCGTGGAAACCGGAGGTGGGCTGGCTCGCCGGCGATCTGTGGATGAATGGCGAGGAAGTGGCATCGACGCCGCGCGTTGTGCTGAAGCGCCAAATCGAGCGCGCCGCCGGCCAGAGCTACCGCATGAAGAGCGGCGTCGAGGCGGAGTACTTCCTGCTCGACCCCGATGAGCTCGCGATCTCCGATCCGCGCGACCAGCAGGACAAGCCCTGCTACGACCAGCTGGCGCTGATGCGGCGCTACGAGGTCATCCGCGAGATCTGCGACTGTATGATCGGCCTCGGCTGGAATCCGTATCAGAACGACCATGAGGACGCGAACGGCCAGTTCGAGATGAACTGGGAGTACGACGATGCCCTGGTCACCGCCGACCGCCACACGTTCTTCAAGTACATGGTAAAGACGGTCGCCGAAAGGCATGGGCTGCGGGCGACCTTCATGCCCAAGCCCTTCGCCAACCTGACCGGCAATGGCTGCCACTGCCATGTCTCCCTGTGGGACCCGGCGGGCGAGCGCAACCTGTTCCTGGACGGGGCCGAGGAGATGGGTCTCTCGCCGATGGCATACAATTTCTTGGGCGGCATCATGCATTCGGCCGATGCCTTGTGTGCGATCTTCAATCCAACGGTCAACAGCTACAAGCGCATCAACGCCAATGTCACTCTTTCTGGCGCAACCTGGTCGCCCAATGCCATCAGCTATTCGGGCAACAACCGCACCCACATGGTGCGCATCCCCGATCCCGGCCGCTTCGAGCTGCGGCTAATGGACGGCGCCGGCAATCCCTATTTGATCCAAGCGGGGGTGCTGGCCGCCGGCCTCGACGGTATTGCCGGCAAGCGCGACCCGGGCAAACGGCTTGACATCAACATGTACACCGAGGGCGAGCGCGTGCGGCGCATTCGCAAGCTTCCTCTCAACCTCCTCGACGCCCTGCGCCTGACCGTCAAGAGCAAGGTCCTGCGCGAGGCCCTTGGTGCCGAGTTCATCGACAGCTACGTCAAGCTCAAGCTCGATGAGTGGCAGAGCTACACCCGGCATTTGAGCCAGTGGGAGTACCAGCGCAGCCTCGATTGCTAGAGCGGATCGTGATAGATCGAGGCCGCTTCGCGGGACCCGATCGATCACGTGAATCCGATCTATATCAATTAGTTAAAGCAGTTTCACCGGTTCGAAGAATCGCTCCAAGGCAATTCTCATCTACCCGGATCTGCTCTAGTGTGATGGTTCAGATAGCTAGTGTCCCTTTGAACCCGGAATTCGATCAATCGAATTTCGGATTCGGGACACTAGCTGGTGTCGCCTATTCCCCGGTCATCAGGAAGCGGCGTTCGGTTCCCTCGAGCACGAGGCAGGTAAGCACGTCGGTGGCATAGGCGGCGGTGTCGATGCTGATGCGGTTGGCGCGCACCTCGGGCGCGTGCATGGGTGTATGGCCGTGGACCACTACCTTGCCGTGATCCGCCGCCGACCGCAGGAACTCGTCACGGATCCAGATCAGGTCCTGCTCGGACTGGCGGTCGAGCGCGACCCCCGGGCGGATACCCGCATGCACGAACAGATAGTCGCCGACCTCGTGCGCGAGGCTCAGACGCGACAGGAATTCGAAATGGGCGGGCGGGATCCGTGCGTTCAGCTCCTCTCTCAGCCGCTGCATGCGATCGAGGGCCTCGTCGGTTACGGCCACGCCGTAGCTCCGAGCCGTCGCGTCGCCGCCATTGAACAGCCAGAGCTGCCCCTGGGCCGCCGGGTCGGCCAGGAATTCGAGCATCAGGTCTTCGTGGTTGCCCTTGAGGTGGACCGCCTCGAAACCGGGCAGGGGAGAGGCGAGCAGGGCGTCGATGACCCCCTTGCTGTCCGGTCCGCGGTCGACATAGTCGCCGAGATAGACCGCCGTCATGAGCATGTTGGCATCGGCGTCGGCGGCGTCGGCGGCGATTTGGGCGTGCAGGGCGTGCAGGAGATCGGCGCGGCCGTGGATGTCGCCGATAGCGTAGACCCGTTGCCCCTCCGGTATCCCGGCGGAGGTGGCGCGACGGCGGCGCTGAACCAGATCCTTGACCGTGGCGAACGGGTCGCGCATGGGGCGAGTTTAGCCGTATTTACTTGAACACCGTAAAGGGATTTTCGCGTCGAGGCCAGGGACGGCGGCGGGACGGCGGCGGTCCGCGGTGCCAGTCCCGGCGACGGGGCGGGTCTCCGTTGCGCAACAATACTGCACGCTCGACCGCCAATGTTGCGCGCCCCGGCGGCCGATGCGGACGGGTGCCTATCCGTAGTCGTCCTCTGTGACCAGCGGCGCCCGGCCGGGCGAAGGCGAAGCACCGCCCAAAGGGTGAACGAAAAGTTGGACGGCGTCCAACTTTCGCCCCAAGTAGAACATTTGCGAACACCGCGAGTCCCGCAGCAGTGCTTGCCATTTCAGCACTTGCGATAGCCCAATCCAGCCCGCGCCGACTAACTCGCGCTTAACGATGGTTCGGTATGGTTGCCGCGGCATCGGCGCCGACGGCCCGGGCGGCCGGCGCCGCCGCAAGTTGGCATGGAGCGGTCGATGGGCGAGACATGAACCCGCACGATATCCTGGAGGCGCTCGCCCGGCACGAGCGGTGGCTGGCCCAGCAGCGCGGTGGTACACGAGCGGACTTCGCGCTGGCCGACCTGCACGGCTTCAGCTTGGCCGAGGCCAACCTGAAGCAGGCCAAATTGGCCGGCGCCGACATGACGAGCTGCAACCTTGCCGGTGCCAATCTGAGCGAGGCCGATATGTTTTCGGTCCGGCTCGACGGCGCCAATCTGTGCAACGCCGACTTGCGGCGCGCCGACCTGCGCGGGGCCCATCTGCGCGACACCAATCTCACCGGCGCCGATCTGACCGAGGCCGACCTGCGCGGCGGCGCCATCCTGGGGGCCGGTCGGGTCGCGGAAGACAAGCGCTTCATCTCCAATTTCGGTGACTCGAACTTCGACGACGCCTCGTTGGATCGCGCCAACCTGGGGGGGGCCGATCTGAGTGGCTCGTCCATGCAGCGCACGACGCTCGTGCGCACCCAGTTGCAGGGCGCCAAACTGACCGACGTCAATCTGAAACAGGCAAACCTGTCGGAGGCCGACTTGGCCGGTGCCGACCTCAGCAACGCCAACCTGGCCGGCGCCAGCCTGAAGAATGCCAACCTCGCCGGCGCCGACCTGTCGAACACCAACCTGCGCAACGCCAACCTGGCCGGCGCTAATCTCGAGGGTGTAGACCTCAATAGCGCCAACATCACCGGCGCCAACATCACCCGTTCGGCGGAGCACTTTCCGCCCGACATCCAGGAGATACTCACGAGTCACTTCGAGTGGATCGACGGCAATGGCGCGTCGGGCCGGCGCGCCGAACTCTCGGGCATGGACGTGTCGTTTATCAACCTTAAGGGCGTCAATCTGAGCGGGGCCAATCTGCGTGGAACGGTTCTCAAGGGGGCGAACCTGTCGGGCTGCCTGTTCGTCATGTCCGACCTGGAGGGTGCCGATCTGGAGGGCGCCAATCTTGAGGGGGCCGAGCTCGAGGGCACCAACCTGCGGGGGGCCAACCTGTCGGCCGCGAAGCTGTCGGGGGCACGCCTCAATGCCGTTGACTTGAAGGACTCCAAGGGACGCTCCACGGGCCGACTGTGGCCGACGAACCTTTCGGGCTCGATGCTTGCGGGTGCCGATCTTGCCGGGGCAGACCTCAGCAACGCCAACCTCGTCGACGCTGATTTCACCAAGGCCAATCTGGCCGAGGTCACGTTGTTGGACGCCAACATGACCGGCGCCAAGCTCGACGGCGCCAATCTCGACGGCGCTCAGCTGCCCAAGCCGCCGAAACCGCAGGCCACTCCGGCGCCCCAGGGCAAGGCCGAGGGCTGACGGCCCCCGCCCACCTTGCGTGCGGCTGTGAACTCGCCTAGGAAGTGGCCGCCCTGACCGCCCCAGGAGCGGCCGATCGCATGCCCCAGACCAGCCAGCGAACCGACGTGTGCATCATCGGTGCCGGGCCCGTCGGCCTGTTCGCCGTATTCGAATGCGGCATGCTCGGCATGGCATGCCAGCTCGTCGACGCGTTGGACGTGCAGGGCGGGCAATGCGCCGCGCTCTATCCGGAGAAGCCGATCTACGATATTCCCGGCTTCGCGCGCATCGACGCCGCCGACCTCGTCGACCGGCTCATGGAACAGGCGGCGCCCTTCGCGCCCGCCTTCCACTCGGACCAGCAGGCGACGGCACTCGCCCGTGGCGCCGGCGGGCGCTGGCTGGTGGAGACATCGGCGGGCACGCGCATCGATTGTGCCGCCGTGCTCATCGCCGCCGGCTGCGGCGCCTTCGGGCCCAACCGGCCGCCCCTCGACGGCATCGAGGCCTATGAGGCAAGCGGCGGCGTGCGCTATCTGGTCAAGCGGCGCGAGGCGCTCGACGGAAGGCGCGTGGTCATCGCCGGCGGCGGCGACAGCGCCGTCGATTGGGCCTTGAGTCTGCAGCACGTGGCGGCAAGCCTGAGCGTCGTCCACCGCCGCGACAAGTTCCGCGCCGCCCCCGACAGCGTTGCCAAGCTCAGGGCCCTGGCGGCGGCGGGCAAGGTCGATCTGGTCGTGCCGTTTCAGCTGGCGTCCCTGGAAGGGGAGGACGGCCGGCTGGCGGCTGTGGTCGTGCGCGATCTGGACGGCGGCGAGCGGCGGCTCGAGGCCGACGTCCTGTTGCCGTTCTACGGCCTGGCGATGAAGCTGGGGCCGGTCGTCGACTGGGGCCTCAATCTCGAGCGCAATCACGTCCTGGTCGACCCGGCCACCTGCCAGACCAACGTGGCGGGCGTGTTCGCCATCGGCGACATCGCCCACTATCCGGGCAAACTGAAGCTCATCCTCTCGGGCTTCTCGGAGGCCGCCATGGCGGCGCACGCGATCTTCGCGCTGGCGCGCCCGGGCGAGGCGCTGCACTTCGAGTACTCGACCCACAAGGGCGTGCCGGGGCGCAAATCGGGCGCCGCCTGAAATGCGCCCAGACGACAGGCGGGAACCGGCGATGGTGCGCGCGTCCCGGCGCAGTCCGGTCCGCAGCCGTTGGTGCAGCTGGCGGAGCCGGAGCAGGGCTTGTCGCAGCCCGCGCAGGGGCGGGTGAAGGGAGCGTGCAGGTCGTCCGCGAGGCGGTCGAGGCTGTCCTTGCGCGCGCGGCCGCGATCGGGGCTCACGCGACCGAATCGCAGGGCAGGCACATCGGCGGCGCACCTTGCCGTGTCCACAGACCGTCTCGCCCATGATCGGGCGAGTTCCGGCGTCAGGCGGCCCGGCGCGTGTGCGAGCGTGGCTTGGCGGCGCGCTTGAGCTCGAGCTTCTCCTCGCGCTCGCGCTCGGCGAGGCGGAAGAGCTGCTCCTTGCCGGGCAGATATTGGGACGGCCAGAAGGGCGGCTCGATGCCGTAGGCGGCGGCCGCGCGCTGGGTGAAGTAAGGGTCGGTCAGGTGCGGCCGGGCGAGGGCGACCAGGTCGGCGCGGCCGGCGGCGAGGATGGTGTTGACCTGGTCGGCGCTGGTGATGTTGCCCACCGCCATGGTCGCGATGCCGAGCTCGTTGCGGATCTGGTCGGAGAACGGCGTCTGGAACATGCGGCCGTAGACCGGATCGTCGTCGGCCACCGTCTGGCCGGCCGAGACGTCGATCAAATCCGCGCCATGGGTGGCGAAGGCGCGGGCGATCTCGACCGCGTCGTCGCCGGTGATGCCGCCCTCCTTCCAGTCGGTGGCGGAAATGCGCACCGAGATCGGCTTTTGCGGCGGCCACACCGCGCGCATGGCGTCGAACACCTCGAGCGGAAAGCCGAGACGGTTCTCGAGCCTGCCGCCATAGTCGTCGGCGCGCCGATTGGTCAGGGACGAGATGAAGCAGGCGAGCAGGTAGCCGTGGGCCGCGTGCAGCTCGAGCATGTCGAAACCGGCGCGGATGGCGCGTGCAGCCGCTCGCGCATAGTCGCCGACGATCGCGTCCATCTGCGCCCGGTCGAGCTCCGCCGGCACTTGGCTGTGGGGCAGGTAGGGCAGGGGCGAGGCCGAGACGATGGGCCAGTCGCCGTCGGCCAGGGGCTCGTCCATGCCCTCCCACATGAGCCCGGTGGCGCCCTTGCGTCCGGCATGGCCCAATTGCAGGCAGATCTTGGCGCGGCTGTTGGCGTGCACGAAGTCGACGATGCGGCCCCAGGCCGCCTCGTGGGCGTCGCTGTAGATGCCGGCGCAGCCGTGGCTGATGCGCGCCGCCTCGGAGACGGCCGTCATCTCGGTGTAGACGAGCCCGGCGCCGCCCTGCGCGCGGCTGCCCAGATGCACAAGGTGCCAGTCGCCGGGCAGGCCGTCATGGGCGCTGTACTGGCACATGGGCGAGACCACGACCCGGTTGTCGAGCACCATCTCGCGCAGGCGAAGGGGCGTGAACATGGGCGGCGTTCCCGCCGGCACGTCGAAGCCCTGGCGCGCCCCCACGTGGCCGGCGAACCAGCGATCCACCGCATCGACGAAACGGGCGTCGCGCAGGCGCAGATTGTCGTAGGTGATCTGCTTCGAGCGCGAGATCAGGCTGAAGGCGAACTGCAGCGGATCATGGTGCCATGTGCGCTCCATGTCCTCGAACCAGGCGAGGGAGACATTGGCCGCGTGCTGGGTCTTCGCCACCTCCTCGCGGCGGGCGTCCTCGTAGGTGGCGAAGGCGGCGCGCACGCTGGGTTCCGCGCCCAGCGCCCGGGCCAGGGCAATGGCGTCCTCCATCGCCAGTTTGGTGCCCGAGCCGACGGAGAAATGCGCCGTGCTCTTGGCGTCGCCGAGCAGGACGATGTTGCCGTGTGACCAGCGCTCGTTGCGCACCGCGGGAAAGTTGCGCCAGATCGAGCGATTGGTGACCAGCTTGTGGCCGGCCAGCTCCTCGGCGAACACGTCCTCCAGGAAGCGCGCGCTCTCCGCCTCGCCGGCGCCATCGAGCTCGGCACGTTGCCAGGTCTGTTGTGTACATTCGATCACCCAGGCGCTGTGGCCGGGCTCGTACTGGTAGCAGTGGCCGGCAAACAGGCCGTGCCGGGTCTTGCGGAAGAAGAAGGTGAAGGCGTCCAGGGGCCGGGTCGAGCCGAGCCAGATGAACTTGTTGCGCTTGGTGTCGATGGTGGGGCCGAACTGCGCCCGACGACCGTCGCGGATTTGACTGGCGATGCCGTCCGCGGCGACGATCACGTCGGAGCCGGCGAAGGGCGTCAGGTCCGTGACCTCGTGCTCGAATTGCAGCTCGACGCCGAGCTCACCGCAGCGCTGCTGTAGAACCTGGAGCAGGATCTTGCGCGAGCAGCCGCAGAAGCCGTGCCCGGCGGAGCGCAACACCTCGCCCCTGACATGGACCTCGATGTCGTCCCAATAGGCGAAGCTGTCGCGAATCGCCTCGTAGGTCGGCGGGTCGGCGGCGAGGAAATGATCCAGGGTCTCGTCCGAGAACACGACGCCGAAGCCGAAGGTATCGTCCGGCCTGTTGCGCTCGTAGACGGTCACCCGATGCTCGGGATTGGTTCTTTTCATCAGGAGGGCGAGATAGAGGCCGCCAGGACCGCCGCCCACGACAGTGATCTGCATGACCGAATCTCCGGAAAGCGGGAGAAATCCAGCGGACGGCCCGGCGTATTGGCCGGGTCGACCGAGGGATGCTATTTCATGCCTGGACTGTTGTTCGTCGAATCCACCTCACGACGCCGCGGCGAGGCGCTGCTTTTCCTGCTGGCGCAGCCGGAAGCGCTGGACCTTGCCGGTTTCCGTGCGCGGCAGGTCGGGCAGGAACTCGACCAAGCGCGGATACTTGTAGGGCGCGATCTGCCGCTTGACAAACTCCTGCAGGTCCTTGGCGGTGGCGTCGCAGGCCCTGGCCGGCTGGTCGAGCACCACGAAGGCCTTGACGACGGTGCCGCGCTCCGGGTCGGGCGCGCCGACGACGGCGCAGTCCTTGACCAAAGGGTGATCGAGCAGGGCCGCCTCGACTTCGGGCCCGGCGATGTTGTATCCGGCGGAGATGATCATGTCGTCGGTGCGCGCCTGGTACCAGAAGTAGCCGTCCTCATCCATGCGGTAGGCGTCGCCGGTGAGGTTCCAGCCGTCTCTCACATACTCGGCTTGCCGCTTCGGGTCCGCGAGGTAGCGGCAGCCGGTGGGGCCCTTGATCGCAAGCCGGCCGATCTCGCCCGCCTCGACCGGCGCGCCGTCCTCGCCGATGACCAGGGCGCTGTAGCCGGGCACGGCCCAGCCCGTGGCGCCGGGGCGGATGTCGTCGCCGGCGGCGCTGATGAAGATATGCAGCATTTCGGTCGTGCCGATGCCGTCCATGATGCCGATGCCGGTCGCCTGGCGCCAAAGCTCGAAGGTCGCCTTGGGCAGTGTCTCGCCGGCGGAGACGCATTTCTTGAGGCTGGCGAGGTCATGCTCGTCGGTCATGCCGGCCATGGTGCGATAGGCGGTGGGCGCGGTGAAGCAGACCGTCGCCTGGTGACGGACGATGGCCTCCATCAGCGGCTCGGGCCCCGGCTTGACGGTGAGCGCCACCGCGGCGCCGACGCGCATCGGAAACACCAAGAGGCCGCCCAGGCCGAAGGTGAAGGCGAGGGGCGGCGTGCCACAGAATATGTCGTCGGCGGTGGGCTGCAGGATGGTGGCGCTGTAGCTGTCGGCCATGGCCAGGATGTCGCGGTGGAAGTGCATGCAGCCCTTGGGCGCGCCGGTGGTACCCGACGTGAAGGCGATGAGCGCCACGTCGTCGGCCGAGGTCTCGGCGGCGGCGAATTCGCCGCTCTGCTGCACCATCTGCGCCTCCAGGCCGTCGCTGGCGCCGCTGCCCCAGTAGGCCACCGACACGAGGCCCGGCGCGCTATCGCGCGCCAATTCAAGCTCTTCCTTCAAGGCTCTGTCGCACAGGGCGAATTCGACCTGGGCCTTGTCGATGATCGTGGCCAGCTCGCGGGCGCGCAGCAGCGGCATGGTGGCCACCGCCACGGCGCCCGCCTTCACCACCGCCAGCCACGCCGAGACCATCATCGGCGTGTTGCCGGCGCGCAGCAGTACGCGATTACCGGGCACGACGCCCATCCCCCGCGTCAGCACGCCGGCGATGCGGTTGGCGGCGTTGTGCACCCGCGCGTAGGTCCACTCTTCGTCGCCGAAGAACAAGAGCGGCTTGTCGCTGCGCCCGGCGGCGATCTGTGCGTCGAGCAGCGCCGCGGCGCAGTTCAGCCGCCGGGGATAGGCGCCGAGCGCCGGCAGGCCGGACAAATCCAGCTCCGGCCACAGCTCCGGCGGCGGCAGGTTGTCGCGGGCGAAACTGTCTCTATGACCACTCGGAAGAAGGCTGATCCGTCGCATGTCGGGCCTCACTGTGCCGCCTGAGGACCTTCCTCCCTGTCCGCCGGCGTCGTGGCGGCCTCTGGCTCGAGGACGGCGCGGGCGATGACTTGTTTTTGGATTTCGCTGGTTCCTTCGTAGATGCGTAGGGCGCGAATCTCGCGGTACAGCCGCTCCACCGGCGAACCGCGCACGACGCCCAGGGCGCCCAATATCTGCACCGCCTGGTCGATCACCTTCTGCGCCTCTTCGGTCGCGTGCAGCTTGGCCATGGCGGCTTCGCGGCTGACGCGCCCGGTGCCCAGATCCATGGCCCAGGCGGCGCGGTAGGTCAGCAGGGCGCCGGCATCGATGGCGAGCGCCATGTCGGCCAGCTTGTGCTGGATGGCCTGGAACGCGGCGATCGGGCGGCCGAAGGCCTGCCGTTGCCGTGCATGTGTCACCGCAAGATCGAGGGCGTGACGCGCGAAGCCGATCGCGGCCGCGGCCACGGACGGGCGGAAGATGTCCAGGGTCGTCATGGCAATCTTGAAGCCCTCACCCGGCGCGCCGATGACGTGGCTTGCCGGCACCCGGCAGTCGGTGAGGGCGAGGGTGCCAATCGGATGGGCCGCCATCAGCTCGATGCGTTCGCTCACCGCCAGACCGGCGGCGTCAGCGTCGACGACGAAGGCGCTGAGCCCCTTCGTCCCCGGCACCTCGCCGGTGCGGGCGAAGACGATGTACTGGTCGGCGAGGCCGGCATTGGAGATCCAGGTCTTGACGCCGTCGAGCCGGTAGGCGTCGCCGTCGCGACGCGCCGCGGTGGTGAGCGCTGCCACGTCGGAGCCCGCCTCGGGCTCGCTCAGAGCGAAGGCACAGACCCGCGCGCCGGCGGCGACGGCGGGCAGATAGGTCGCCTTCAATGCCGGCGAGCCGAACAGGGAGATCGGCGCGCTGCCCAGCCCCTGCATGGCGAAGACGAAATCGGCCAGGCCCGAGCGGTAGGCGAGGGCCTCGCGCACCAGGCACAGGCTGCGCGCATCCAGGCGTTCGCTGGCGCCGCCATGACTCGCCGGGACGCAATGACGCAGCCAGCCGTCGGCGCCGAGGCGCGCGACCAGCGCCCGGCAGGCGGCGTCGAGGCCTTCCCCCGTCGGCTCCTCGGCGCCGGCCTCGCCCTCCGCCCAGGCGGCGGCCTCGCGCGCGAGGGCGCGGTGAGGTTCGTCGAAGAACGGCCAGTCGAGGTGGCTCGCCTCTGCCATCAGCGTCCTTCGAACTCCGGCTTCCGCTTCTCGATGAAGGCCTGATAGGCGCGCCTGAAGTCCTCCGTCTGCATGCAGATGGCCTGTGCCTGTGCCTCGTGCTCGATGGCGGCGTCCAGGCTCATCGCCCATTCCTGATGCAGCATGGTCTTGGTCATGGCGTGGGCGAATGTGGGCCCGTCGGCCAGCTCGCGCGCCATCATCTGCGCCTCGCCGAGAACGTACTCCGGCGCCACGAGTCGGTTGAAGAACCCCCAGCGTTCGGCCTCCGCGCCCTCCATCATGCGCCCGGTGTACAGCAGCTCTGCCGCCCGGCCGTGGCCGATGACGCGCGGCAGCATGGCGCAGGCACCCATGTCGCAGCCGGCCAGCCCGACGCGCACAAACAGGAAGGCGACCTTGGCACCGGCGGTGCCGAAGCGCAGATCGGCGGCGAGCGCCAGAACGGCGCCGGCGCCGACGCAGATACCGTCGACCGCCGCAATGATGGGTTGTGGCGCGGCGCGCATGGCCTTGACCAGCTCACCGGTCATGCGCGTGAAGCGCAGCAGTCCCGGCATGGGCAACTCGACCAGCGGCCCGATGATCTCGTGCACGTCGCCGCCGGAGGAAAAGTTGCCGCCGGCGCCGGTCAGCACCACCGCGCGCACGTCGTCGACCTGCGCCAGGTGGCGGAACATCCCGGTGAGCTCGTCGTAGGACTCGAAAGTGAGCGGATTCTTTCGCTCGGGCCGGGCGAGGGAGATCGTCGCCACTTTGCCGTCGATCTCCAGGGCGAAGTGTTCCGGCGCCAGGTCGGCCGCCTTTGCCGGTGATCTCATGCGTTACCTCCGTTGTCGCACACGGCCCACTTGGGCGCGCCCGGCAGGCCATGAGTGGTGGCCTCCCACCGGATTGCAGGTTCGAGTCCTGCCCGTGAATCCAATTAAAACAAGTATTTAGACCAGATCTGTCTAGGGCCTAGTTCCTAGATAGGTGCGGATTAGGTGCAAAGGTGCAGGAAAAGCCCCGTCACGTTGGCCACAGTGCTTCCAAGCCGCGGGCGGC
>JAZFQY010000022.1:0-2060 GCA_036445355.1 Alphaproteobacteria bacterium | reverse complement strand
ACCGAGGTCGGCCGGCCGGGCCGGACGCCGCAACAGGAGCTGATCCGGCTCACCTGGATTGGCGCGGCGGATCGCTATGGCCCGGACCTGCCGGACAAGGTGCGGGCCCAGCTCGACTATGAGCTGGCGTTGATTGGCGCGCTCGAATACGCGCCCTATTTCCTGACCGTGCACGATATCGTTCGGTTCGCCCGCGGCCGCGGCATCCTCTGCCAGGGCCGGGGTTCGGCGGCCAATTCGGCGGTCTGCTACTGCCTCGGCATCACCGCGGTCGACCCGGCGCGCGCCGATCTGTTGTTCGAGCGCTTCGTCAGCGCCGAGCGCAACGAGCCGCCCGACATCGACGTCGATTTCGAGCATGAGCGGCGCGAGGAGGTGATCCAGTACATCTATCAGAAATACGGCCGCGACCGGGCCGGCCTGACCGCCACGGTGATCAGCTATCGGGCGAAGAGCGCGGTGCGCGAGGTCGGCAAGGCGCTCGGCCTCTCGCTCGATGCGGTCGGCGCGCTCTCGAAGACGATCTGGGGCTGGGGCCGCGAGGGGGTCGAGCCGGCGCATATCCGCGAGAGCGGCCTGGACCCGGACGATCCCACCTTGGCGCTGGCGATCGAGCTGGCGCAGGAGCTGATCGGCTGCCCCCGCCACCTGTCGCAGCATGTCGGCGGCTTCGTGATCAGCCGCGGCCCGCTCTGCGAGATGGTGCCGATCGAGAACGCGGCGATGGCGGGGCGCACCGTCATCGAATGGGACAAGGACGACCTCGCCGCGCTCGGCATGCTCAAGATCGACGTGCTCGCCCTCGGCATGCTGAGCTGCATCCGAAAGAGCTTCGATCTGCTGGCCGACCATTACGGCCGCCGCCTCGACCTCGCCACCGTGCCGGCCGAGGACCCGGCGGTCTACGACATGGCGTGCCGGGCCGATACGATCGGCGTCTTCCAGATCGAGAGCCGGGCCCAGATGTCCATGCTGCCCCGGCTCAAGCCGCGCAGCTTCTACGACCTGGTGATCGAGGTGGCGATCGTCCGCCCCGGGCCGATCCAGGGCGACATGGTGCATCCCTATCTGCGCCGGCGCGCCGGCGAGGAGGCGGTCGAATTCCCCTCCGAGGCGCTCGCCCAAGTGCTGGGCAAGACGTTGGGGGTGCCGCTTTTTCAGGAACAGGCGATGCGCATCGCCATCGTCGCCGCCGGCTTCACCCCGTCGGAGGCCGACCAGCTGCGCCGCGCCATGGCGACCTTCCGTAAAGTCGGCACGATCCATTCCTTCCGGGCCAAGCTGGTCGACGGCATGGTCGCGCGCAACTACGACCGCGACTTCGCCGAGCGCTGCTTCAAGCAGATCGAGGGCTTCGGCGAATACGGCTTCCCGGAAAGCCACGCCGCCAGCTTCGCGCTCTTGGTCTACGTCTCCGCCTGGCTGAAATGCCACTATCCGGACGTCTTCGCCGCCGCCATCCTGAACAGCCAGCCGATGGGCTTCTACGCGCCGGCCCAGTTGGTGCGCGACGCCCGCCAGCACGGCGTCGAGGTCCGCCCGGTCGACGTCAATTACAGCACTTGGGATTGCCGCCTCGAGCCGCTCGCCGGCCGCCGGGCGGGCCCCAAGACGGCCCCTGGGACGGCCCCTGGGACGGCCCCTGGGACGGCCCTGCGCCTCGGTTTCCGCCAGATCAAGGGGTTCGGCCAGGACGCCGCCGATCGTCTGGTGGCGGCCCGGGACGTGCCCCGGGGCGCAACCGGCGGGGCGGGCTACCGCACGGTGCGCGAGCTCTGGCGCCGCAGCGGGCTGAAGGCGGCGACCCTGGAGCGGCTCGCCGGGGCGGACGCCTTCCGCTCGATCGGGCTCGACCGGCGGGACGCGCTCTGGGCGGTACGCGGGCTCGAGCCGGCCGGTGCCGCGCCGCTGCCGCTGTTCGCCCATGCCGAGGCCGCCGCCCCGGCCGGCGCCAACGCGCTGCCGCCGGAGGTCGCCGGCGAGCCGGCGGTGCGCTTGCCGGCGATGGCGCTGGGCGAGCATGTGATCGAGGACTACGCGACCTTGCGCCTCTCGCTCAA
>JAZFQY010000021.1:0-2544 GCA_036445355.1 Alphaproteobacteria bacterium | reverse complement strand
GCCACGGATTTTCGTGACATTCCCTATCTGCAGGCGCGAATCGGCCAGGTGCTGGAGCGCGAGCCGACCGGCGCCGAAATCGAGTGGTTCAACGAGGCGACCGGCAATACCGGGATGATCCGCGTTCTTCGCACCTATTTCCCCAGCCCGGACGCGCCCTGCCGGGACTACGAGAGGACCACGCGTCAGCCCGGCGCGGCGGAGATCGTCGTCAAGGGAACCGGTTGCCGGGATTCCTCTGGCCGGTGGCGGCTCAAGGAAAAAGAGGCCATACCGGCAGCAACCACGACCGCGCCGTCAACAGGCGTCCCGGCCGGCGGCACCGCTGTGCCGTCGGCCATGCCGTCCCAGGGCGGTGGTCAGCAGGGCGGTGGTCAGCAAGGTGGGGAACAGCAGGGCGGCAGTCAGCAGGCCGCGCCCACCTCGACGACGCTGCCGCCGCCGGTTGACGTCACGGTGCCGCCGCCCGAGCCCGAGGCTGCGGCGCCCGCTCCGGAGCCTGCGCCTGCACCGAAAAAGGCGGCGGCCAAGACGAAGGACGAGGACGACTTGATCGTGATGCCGACGCGCTCGGAATGAGCCGTCCGGCGCGTGCAGGGCGAATGAACGGCGAAGCCGGACAGGACAACGGGTTTCCAGAGAGGACGGCGGATTGAAAGTAGCGGCGGAAAAGCTAGATCTCGACGGCTTCGTCCTCCTGGCTCGGATCGGCGAAGGCCCGGGTGCGACGACGTACAGCGCGATCGACCGGCGCGACGGGCAGAAGGTGATCGTGCGCCAGGCGACCGGCGGTACCGCTGCTGATGCCCTTCTGCGCGAGCGCGCGGTTCTGTCCAAGGTCCGCCACCCGAACATCGTGCGCCTGATCGACAGCGGCGAGCGCGACGGCCTTGGTTACAGCGTCCTGGCGCGGGAAGAGGGGGTCTCGCTCAACCGGTTGCCGGCCGCGTGGCGCGCGGCCATGGGCCAACGCACGCTGATCGAGCTGCTCGATCCCTTGCTCGAGGCCCTGGAGGCGGTCCACGGGGCCGGCTTCCTGCATGGCGACCTGTCGCCGGGCAACATACTCCTGCGCCCGGACGGACGACCGCTTCTGCTCGATTTCGACTCTGCCGAACCGCTGACCGCGGCTCCGGCAGAAAGTGGCCCGGCGGCGGCCACCCCCGGCTTTGCCGCGCCCGAACGGGGCACGGGCGGTCCGCAGGGTCCGTGGACCGACGTCTACGCGCTGGCGGCTGTGGCCTATTGGCTGATCGTTGGCCGGGCGCCCCAGGACGACGGTGCCGAGGATGCTTCCCTGGCGCGCGTGGCGGCGGGCGACAAGCGCTATTCGCCGGAGTTTCTCGGCGCCATCGACGTGGCGCTGTCGGACACGCCGGAGGCTCGCCCGGCTTCGGCAGCGGACTGGCGCGAGGCCTTGGCTTCGGCAGCCGGGGCCGAACGGCCGGATGCGCCTTCGCTGACGCAGCTCGCGGCGGCGATCCAGGACGAGGATGACATCGACCTGCCGCCGGCCGACGACCTGCCACCCACTGTCCTGCTGCCGCGTCAGGCACTGATAGGCGATGTGCGCCAACGGGTCGGCGGATCGGCCCCGAGCCCCGGAACCGCGCCACGCCGCCGCGTGATGGGTGGGCTGCCTGCGGCCCTGGTGCTGGTGTTTCTGGCGGGCGCCGCGGGGGCCGCCGGCTGGTGGGGATGGACCTGGTACAGCGAGGCCACGAAGAAAGAGTGGCTGGTCGACCCGGCCGGCGGCGGCGATGCCCTGTCGGTCGGTGACGCGGTAGCACGGGCGCCCGCCGGTGCAACGATCCGGATTCGCCCGGGCACCTATGCCGAAAGCCTCACGTTGCGGCGCCCGATTCACCTGGTGGCCGCCGCAGAGGATGGCGCAGAGGTGGTGATCAGCCCGGTCTCGGGAAGCTGCCTGGTCGTCGACGCACCCTCCGGCTCGGTTCGCGGCCTCGCGTTCAATGGTGGCGACGGCGCGTCGCCGTGTCTGGAGATCGCCAGCGGCACGATGGAGGTCGTCGGCAACCGGCTGGGCCCCTGGTCCGGGACTGCACTCTTGATTCGCGACGGTGCCGCGCCCGTGATCCGCGACAATATTTTCGCCGACATCGAAGGTGCGGCGATCGTCGTGGCGGGCCAGGGCGGCGGCTTCATCGAGGCCAACCAGATCGAACGCACGACGAAATCGGCGGTCAAGGTCGTGGCCGGGGCGGATCCGACGGTGCGCGGCAACCGGATTCATCAGGCCGGTCAGGCCGGGCTGCTGATCGACCAGGGCGCTCTGGGCCTCTACAGCGAGAACGAAGTCACCGAGAGCGCGGCCTCGGCCATCGAGGTGCGCGGCGGCGCGGTGCCGAAGGTGTCGGCCAACCGCATAGAAGGGGCGGCCCAGGCGGGCCTGTTCATTCACGAGGGCGCGCGCGGCGAATACCGGGATAACGTCATTCAGGGCAGCAAACTGTCCGGTGTGGTGATCGCCGGTGGCGCGGCGCCGCTCGTCTCCAACAACGAGATCGCCGGTGGCGAACAGCA
>JAZFQY010000020.1:0-2010 GCA_036445355.1 Alphaproteobacteria bacterium | reverse complement strand
GGCGCGGCCTCGACGAAGCTGGTCGCGACGAAGCCGTCGTCGTTCTCGGCGAGGAACCGGCATAGCCGCTCGAGGCGCCGCTGGTTGATGCGGTTGGCGCCGGCCCGGCCGCGTCCGTTGCGCCCGGTCTTAACGAACTCGAAGGGGTGCGTGAGGATCACGATCGGCGACAGCCCTGCCGCGCGCGCGCGATAGAGCAGCGCCCGCGTCTCCGGCCAGGACGCGGCCGTGATGGTGAGCAATCGGTAGCGCCTGAGCCGCGCGAGGGCGAGCTGGACGTAGCTCAGCACCGGCAATTCGAGCACGTCTTCGATCCATCGGCCGCCGCCATAGACGTGAAGGCTCGGGTCGGCGGGCCGGAAGAGGGCGACCCCGAGATTGGACGCGATCCGCAGACCCTGGCGCGCCATCGCCGAGTAGGTACCGAGGTCGGCGTGCAGGTTGCCGGTCCGTAGGGCGATCGGTCTCGGCGCGTTCCACCGCCCGAAGACGTCGAGCGCTTCGCCGATGATCTCGTCGAGCTCCGCCGGCGTGCGTCCGGCGCACGAGTCGTCGGGCGGGTCGCCGGCGAGCTTCTCGGTCCAGTCCGGGTGGCGGAAATGCAGCCAGCAGGGATGGACGTGGAGCTGCGCGTCCTGACCCGCGGCGACGATCTCGTCGACGATTCGCCCCATCGGCCGGTCGCCGAAATGGCAGGCGTTCAGCGCCTCGACGAAGAAAGTGGCGCGGGTTCCGAATTCGCGGAACGTGCGCAGCAGGAACGGCAGCCCGTGCGCCTCGCCGCCTGCCGGGCAGTAGACGTGCTCCTCGCCGATCGGCCGTGCGGCACACGGGTTGGCAAACGCCCCCCCGATGCTGAACTCCGTATCGATGGTGATGCAGATCTCGGTGCGATCCATGCGTGGCTCGATGCGATCCATGAGCGGGCGGTCCGGGGACAGCGAGGGTGAGCGCCAACTATGCTTTGATCTCCCTAAGATTTGGTATCGCCGGGGTGCGAGGCCGATGGCCGGCGGCGATGCCCGGTACGCGACGGCGGGGTCGCGGATCGGAGCGCGGCTTCCAAGCGGTGGGAGATCTTGCCTGTCGACGGCAACCCTTCGCCGGACTGGAACGCGCGTATGGCGGCGCGGGTCCCGGGACCGAAGAAGCCATCCGCCGGGCCGTGGCCGTAGCCGATGGACGCCAGACCATGCTGGATGCGAAAGACGCGTTGGCGGGTGGTTGCCGCTTTCGGGACGAGCGGCGTGGAGGAAGCGGCGTGTTGGTCGGCCCGCCATAGGCGCGCCAAGCGCTGCGCCTCCGCGATCTGGGCTGGGTTCATGCGTCGGGCGACAATGTCGCGGTTCTTGGATGCCTCGTCGCGATTTCCACCGGATTCCGCCCGCGCGGCCGCGAGGTCGAACCACTTGTGGGCCTGGATGTCGTCCCGCTTCACGCCTTCGCCCGTGTAGTACATGACGCCCAGGCGGAACGGCGCCTCGGTGTCGCCCCGCGCCGCAATTTGGCGGTACCTCTTCGCAGCTTCGGCGCGGTCCCAGGGCACGCCATGGCCATCGTCATACATCTTGGCGAGGCGGGCCTGACTCCTGGCGTCGCCCTGCTCGGCGGCATCGCGATACCAACGGGCCGCCTCGACGAGGTCCCGCTTCACGCCGTGGCCGATGTCGTACATGTGGGCGAGAAAGGCCTTGGCGCGGACGAGGCCTTGCTCGGCGGCGGCGCGAAACCACCGCACCGCCTCGGCGTCGTCCCGCGCCACGCCGAGGCCGCCGCGGTACATCAGGCCGAGGGCATACTGGGCCTCGGCGTAACCCTGATCGGCGGCGGAAATGTACCACCAAACCGCCACGGTATAGTCCCGAGCCACGCCGTGACCACGGCGGTACATGTCACCATGGTAGTACTGGGCCCGGGCTTCACCCTGGAAGGCGGCCTTCCTGTACCATCGTACGGCCTCGGCATGATCCTGCCGCACGCCTTCGCCGAAGTGGTACAACAGGCCGAGGC
>JAZFQY010000019.1:0-3495 GCA_036445355.1 Alphaproteobacteria bacterium | reverse complement strand
TCAGCTGCACCTCGCCCAGCTCGCGCAACTACGCGCTGGGCCACGCCCTCGGCCGGGGTCAGAGCCTCCATCAGGCGACAGTGGGCGGCCGGGTGCTCGCCGAGGGCGTGTTCACGGCGCCGGCGGTGCTGGCGCGCGCGGCGCGGGCCGGGATCGAGATGCCGATCTGCGCCGCGGTGGATGGCGTGCTCAACCGAGGCGCCGACATCGACGCGACTATCCGCGTCTTGCTGGCCCGCCCGGCGAAGGCCGAGCATGCCGAGGTCGAGGAGGCGCCCGCGTTGACCCGCCACAGGCGGCTCGGTTAGCCTCAGACCAACAATCAAGCGCCGGGAGGACAGCGCGCGGTGCGTCCCGCACGGCATGCCCTCCAGCCGGCCGCTGATGCGAGTGCCTGAGGCGAGTTATGGCCTATTGGCTGTTCAAATCGGAGTCAGGAGCGTGGTCGTGGGACGATCACGTGCGTGACGGCGTTGCCGAATGGGACGGCATCCGCAACCATCAGGCCAACAACAACATGAAGGCGATGAAGCGGGGCGACCGCGGCTTCTTCTACCACTCGGGCGAGGAGCGCCGCATCGTCGGCCTGATCGAGGTGGTCAAGGAGTGGTACCCCGACCCCTCCGATGGCTCGGGCCGGTTCGGCATGGTCGACCTGAAGG
Source organism: Alphaproteobacteria bacterium (assembly GCA_036445355.1). Classification (GTDB taxonomy): domain Bacteria; phylum Pseudomonadota; class Alphaproteobacteria; order UBA6615; family UBA6615; genus JAZFQY01. The sequence goes on along the minus strand of JAZFQY010000019.1, from coordinate 2,833 downwards.
CATTGGCGCCGGTCGCCAGGCCGGTCACGCTCACCGATATCAAGGCCAATCCGAAGCTGCAGGAGATGCTGCTCGTGCGCCACACGCGGCTGTCGGTGAGCCCGGTGGGCGACGACGAATGGCGGACCATCTGCGCCATGGCCGGCGTGGAGGCCGAGGCGTGACGTATCAAGCCCGGCGCGCGGGCCAGACGGAACAGACACTCTGCCGGCTGGACGAGATCCCCGATCGTGGCGGCCTGGGCCTGACGCTCGACGCCGCGGACGGACCGCGCGAGCTGTTCCTGGTACGCGCCGGCGACGCGGTCTATGGCTACGTCAATTCCTGCCCCCATGTGGGCACGCCGCTTGATTGGGTGCCGAACCAATTCATCGACCCGTCGGGCGGCTTCATCATGTGCGCCACTCATGGCGCGCGCTTTCGCATCGAGGACGGCCACTGCGTCGCCGGCCCGTGCCGGGGCGCGCGCTTGACCGTGGTGCCCATTTCGGTGCGCGACGGCGCGGTGCATCTCGCCGCCGGCTGATCAACCTCCGAAACTGTCAGAGCTTCAAATGCCTGCCAGGCGACTTCCGGATAGAAGCGGTGGCCGCCGGCGGCGGCGGTGAGGCGATCGGCTGCACCGGCGGCGACATAGACCGGCGCCGCCTCCGCCACCACCCGCGCCGCGTCGGCGCCCGGCGACCAGAACAGGTTCACCGGCACGTCGCGGCCGGGGCCGGCGGCGAGGTAGATCCGCCGCCGCGGGAGCGCCTTGAGCCGGTCTCTCTTATTGCGGATAATCCCCAGCCGACGCGCCGCGCCGGCGCACACCGGCGCACGCCAGCGAATGGTCGGGGGGTGTTTGACCTGACGACCGGCAAATGCAGCAGGTCGGCGGTGGAGGAGGAGGGCCAATGAACGAACGACACGCCGCAGAGGCCAGCGAAGCCCAGATCGCGGTGCACTGGCAGGAGGAAGGCTACATCCACCCGTCGCCGCACTTCATTGCCCAGGCGAACATGACCGACCCGGAGATCTACAAGCGCTTCAGCCTCGACAACTTCCCGCAATGCTTCAAGGAATATGCCGACCTGCTGACCTGGTACGAGTACTGGCACACGACGCTCGATACCAGTGACGCCCCGTGCTGGAAATGGTTCGTCGGCGGCAAGATCAACGCTTCGTACAACTGCATCGACCGCCACCTGGCCCAGTACAAGAACAAGGCGGCGCTCATCTTCGTGCCCGAGCCCGAGGACGAGACCATCGTTCCCACCACCTACCAGGACCTCTATGTGCGCGTGAACGAGTTCGCGGCGCTGCTCAGGGACTTCGCCGGGCTGAAGAAGGGCGATCGCGTGACACTGCATATGCCCATGGTGCCGGAGCTGCCGGTCACCATGCTCGCCTGCGCGCGCATCGGCGTCGTTCACTCCGAGGTGTTCGGCGGCTTCAGCGGCAGGGCCTGCGCCGACCGCATCGCCGACAGCGGCAGCCATGTCTTGATCACCACCGACACCTATCACCGGGCGGGCAAGCTGATCGACCACAAGGCCAATGCCGACATCGCCGTCGAGGCGGCGGCGGCCCTCGGCCAGAGCGTCGACAAGGTGCTGATCTGGCGCCGCTATCCCGGTGAGTACAAGTCCGCCTCGGCGCTGGTGGACGGCCGCGACTATATCGTCAACGACGTGCTCAAGGACTACACCGGCAAGCGCGTCGATCCGGTGCCGATGCCGGCGGAGGATCCCCTGTTCCTCATGTACACAAGCGGCACCACCGGCAAGCCCAAGGGCTGCCAGCACGGCACCGGCGGTTACCTCGCCTATGCCGCGGCGACGTCGAAGTTCGTCCAGGACATCCACCCGGAGGATGTCTACTGGTGCATGGCGGACATCGGCTGGATCACCGGCCACACCTACATCGTCTACGGGCCGCTGGCACTGGCCGCGTCGAGCGTCATCTATGAGGGCGTGCCCACCTATCCCGATGCCGGCCGCGCCTGGCGCATCGCCGAGCGCCTGGACGTCAACATCTTCCACACCGCGCCCACCACCGTGCGCATGCTGCGCAAGGCCGGGCCCGACGAGCCGAAGAAGTACAACTACCACTTCAAGCACATGACAACGGTGGGCGAACCGTTCGAGCCGGAAGTGTGGAAGTGGTACTACGACGTCGTCGGCAAGGGCGAGGCGGCGATCGTCGATACCTGGTGGCAGACCGAGACCGGCGGTTTCCTCTGCTCCACCATGCCGGCGCTGCATCCCATGAAGCCAGGCAGCACCGGGCCGGCCGTGCCCGGCATCCACCCGGTGATCTATGACGAGAACGGCGAGGAGGTCGCACCCGGCTCGGGCATTGCGGGTAACATTTGCATCCGCAACCCCTGGCCCGGCGGCTTCGAGACCATCTGGGGCGACCGCGAGCGCTACGTCGAGACCTACTACGCGCGCTATTGCAAGAACCCGAAGAGCAAGGACTGGCGCGACTGGCCCTATATGACCGGCGACGGCGCCATGCAGGCGGAGGACGGCTACTACCGCATCCTCGGCAGGATCGACGACGTCATCAACGTCGCCGGTCATCGCTTGGGCACCAAGGAGCTGGAATCCGCCGCCCTCACCGTCGACGAGGTCGCCGAGGCCGCGGTCGTGCCCGTGGTCGACGAGCTCAAGGGGCGCATCCCGGATATGTATGTGTCCCTGAAGCCGGGCGTCGATGGCAGCCATGACGTCCAGGCGAAGGTCGTAACGGCTATCGAGAACCTCATCGGCAAGATCGCGCGTCCTAAGCACGTCTACATCGTGCCCGACATGCCCAAGACCCGGTCGGGCAAGATCATGCGCCGGGT
>JAZFQY010000018.1:0-2855 GCA_036445355.1 Alphaproteobacteria bacterium | reverse complement strand
GCCAGGTCGATACGTCGCTGGCGACATATTGATGCGCGCTGCGGCGGGCGGACTGATTGGCTTGGGCGCCTCAGGCGGCGGAGGTGAACAGCGGGTCGTCGGAGATGCGCGGGCCGAAGCCGAGCTGCTGTAGCCAGAACCGCTCCAGCTTGCGCAGGCCGGCATTGGCGTTGACCAGTTCCTCGCGATCGATGCGCTCGGAGACCTGCTCGACGTGGCGGCCGAACATGACATCGATGCTGCCGCGCAACTTCAGGCCCTTCTCCGTCAGGCTGACTCGGACCGAGCGCCGATCGTGGGTCGAGCGTTCCTGCTTCAGGAAGTCGTTCTCGACCATCTTCTTCACATTGTAGGAGACGTTGGAACCGAGGTAGTAGCCGCGGTGGGTCAACTCGCCGACAGTCAACTCGTCAGTGCCGATGTTGTAGAGGATCAACGCTTGGACGTTGTTGATGTCATGGATGCCCAGAGTCTCGAGCTCGGCCTTCACCACTTCGAGAAACTGGCGGTGCATCCGCTCCAGGGCGATGATCGTCGCAAGATATGCCTGCTTCACGGCAACCTCCGTCGGCGATGGTCCTGCCTCAACCGACAAAGCCTGCCTAATCAATCTTAAAGTTCCCTTAAATCGTGCCCAGCCGCCTACCGCGCCGGTTGACCTAGGTTGCGCCGCGGACCAACCGGATGATGCCGGAGAAGTCGGTGGCGCCGTGGCCGGCGCCGGCATACAGGCCGTAGAGTGCCGCCGCCGCCGCGCCCAGGGGCGTGGCCACGCCGGCGATGATCGCCGCCTCCTGCGCCAGGCGCAGATCCTTCAGCATCATGGCGGCGGTGAAGCCGGGCTTGTAGTCGCGGTTGGCGGGCGAGGCGGGGACCGGCCCCGGCACCGGGCAATAGCTCGTGAGCGACCAGCACTGGCCCGAGGACTGGCTGGAGATGTCGAACAGCTTCTGCGCCTCCAGGCCCAGCCGCTCGGCGAGCACGAAGGCCTCCGAGACGGCGATCATCTGCACCCCCAGCATCATGTTGTTGCAGATCTTGGCCGCCTGGCCGTTGCCGGCCGGGCCGGCATGGACGATGGTCTTGCCCATGGCCCCGAGGATGGGCGAGCCACGGGCAAAGGCCGCCTCGCCGCCGCCGACCATGAAGGTGAGCGTGCCGCCCTCGGCGCCGGCGACGCCGCCGGAGACCGGCGCGTCGAGCATGTCGAAGCCGGCCTCGCCGGCCGCCGCCGCCACCTTGCGCGCCGTGGCCACGTCGATGGTGGAGCAATCGATGAGCAGGGTTCCCGGCGCGGCCGCCGCCAGCACCTCGCCGGTGCCCAGATAGACGTCGCGCACATGCTCGCTCGCCGGCAGCATGGTAATCACCATCTCCACCCCGGTGGCGGCCTCGCGCGCGGATTTCACCCGCCGCACGCCGGCCTTGGCGGCGCGCTCTGTCGCGGCGCCGGCGACGTCGAAGCCCGTCACCGTGTGCCCGGCCTTGACCAGGTTGGCGGTCATCGGGCCGCCCATGTTGCCGAGGCCAATGAAGCCGATTTCAGCCATGTCTCATGCCCTCCTCGCTCGAGGCCGCTCTAGGTAAAGACCAGATCGCGCTCCAGGGGCGCGAAATAGGCCTCGATCTCCGCCGTGCTCACCTCCTCGAGGGTGGCCGGTCGCCACCTCGGCGCGTTGTCCTTGTCGATGACCACGGCGCGCACTCCCTCGAAGAAGTCATGCCCTTGCATGCAGCGTTGGCTCAGCCGGTACTCCATGACCATGCAGTCCTCGAAGGTGAGGCCCGGCCCGGCGCGCAACTGCCGCAACGCGATCTTGAGACTGGTCGGCGACTTGGTACGCAGCGTCGCCTCCGTCTGTGCCGCCCACACGCTGCCCTCGCCCGCCAGATTGGCCAGGATCGCCTCGACGCTGTCGGCGGCGAAGCAGCGGTCGATGGCGGGCCGGTGCTCGGCCATGGGTGGCGGACCCGGGTCGGTCGCGAATTCGGCAAGGACCGCATCGATGCCGCTGCGGCTGCGGTCCGACGTCGCCGCCAGGGCGTCCATCGTTGCGTCCACCAGGGCGTCCAGGCGCGCCGCCGGCACGAAGTGGGTGGCGATACCGAGATAGAGGCAGTCGGCGGCCCCTAGCCGCGCGCCGGTGAGCGCCAGATACAGGCCGGTCTCGCCCGGGCAGCGCGGCAGCAGGTGGCTGCCGCCAACGTCCGGGAACAGGCCGATGCCGGTTTCGGGCATGGCGACCACGGTGCGCTCCGTCGCCACCCGGTGCGATCCGGGCACCGAGGCGCCGACGCCGCCGCCCATTGTCACCCCGTCGATGAGCGCGAGATGCGGCTTAGCGAAGCGGAACAGGCGCCGGTTGTAGCGATACTCCACCCGGTAGAACTCGGCCCTGAGCGGCCCGCCGGTCTGCCCGTCCTCGTAGAGCGCCCTGATGTCGCCACCGGCGGAGAAGGCACGCTCGCCGGCGCCCTCGGCCACCACGGCCGCAATGTCGGCGCGGCCGGCCCACTCCTGAAGCTTTGCGTCCATGCGCCGCAGCATGTCCGTGGTCAGAGCATTGAGCGCCTTCGGCCGGTTGAGGAAGATCAGGCCGAGGCCGTCCCGTTCCTCAAATACGACATCAGGAGAATCTGTCATGCGCTTGATTGGTTTAAGAAAACATCACGCGTCGTGCGTTCCGGCGCGTGGCTGTCGTGCGTGCGGTGGCAGGCCTCTGCTATGCCCAATTCGGCGCATCCGCGCCGCGGAGTCGGGGCGCCAGGATCATAGCTTGGCGCCCATGTGGGAGGAAGCGCGGGCGGAAGCGTGGGCGGAAGCCTGCGGGTGGGGCGGCCTCCAGCGGCCCATT
>JAZFQY010000017.1:0-6104 GCA_036445355.1 Alphaproteobacteria bacterium | reverse complement strand
GCCTGGGTCTGGTACAGGCCCAGCGCCGCCTTGAGCAGGGTCGATTTTCCGGAGCCGCTGGGACCGACGATGGCGACGAGCTCGCCGGCCGCGACGCCGAGACTGACGTTGAGCAGGGCCGGGTCGCCCTCGGCCGTGTAGCGCAGGCTGACGCGGTGAAAGCTGACCTGGCCGGAGAATACCTTCTTCTCCAGTTGCGGCAGGCCGAGCTCACGCTCCGGCCGGAAGCGATGGACTTGATTGAGTTGCTGCACGCTGAGGCGGATTTGCTCCAGGCGGCCGAGCATGTTGAAGCCGGTCTGTAGCGGCGACAGCACGCGCCAGACCAGCGCCATGGTGGCGATCAGGGCGCCCACCGTCATCGCACCGTCGATGATGCGCCCGACGCCCAGGAACACGGTCGCCGCGCCCGCAGCGACCATGATCACGTGTGACAGGTTCTCGATCGCGGCGGCCAGCACGGCGGCGCGGAAATTGGCCGTGGCGGCGCCGGCGGAAAGCTCGCGGAAGCGCTCGGCCCAGACCTTCTCGGCGCCGAACTGCTTGACGGCGCGCATGCGCGCCGTCGCCTCGACGAGAAAGCCGTAGCGCTCCGAGCGCCAGCCGCTGGCGGCCTTGACCGCGCGCCGCATGGGCGGAAATACCGCCATGCCGATGACGGCATAGACCGCGATCAGTACCATCGGGATCAGCGCCAGGGGCCCGGCGATGGCGGCTATCACGATCAGGAACAGAAGCACGAAGGGCAGGTCCATGAACACCGCCGCCAGGGGGCTGGTGAAGAAATCGCGCAGGGATTCGAATTCCTTCAGCCGCGCCACCTGGGCGCCGACCGGCGCACGCTCGGTGAACACCGGCGGCAAGTACAGGAGATGACGGAAGGTCTGGCAGCCGACGATGTATTCCAGCCGCGCCCCGACATGGGCCTGCACCCGCGCCCTCAGCGCCCGCAGCGCGAACTCCAGGCCAAGGGCCAGGGCGACGCCGAGGCCGATATAGACCAGGGTCACGGGCGAGCTCTTGCCCACAACCTGGTCGTAGATGGCCATGATCGCCAGCGGCACGGCGATGGTCAGCCCGTTCATGAGCGCGGTGAGGACCATGGTCTGCACCGCGACGCTGCGGAAGCGGCGCATGGTATCCGCGAACCAGTTGGCTTGGGAGCGCTGCTCCTGCTTCGCCGCGGCGGGGGCGATCACGTAGGCCGTGCCGGGCGCCGACGGCGTCGCCATCTCCCGCTCGCCGCCGCTTGTCGGATCGAACAGGCTGAGGCGGTCCCGGTGGCGGCCGAGGGCGACGAAGGTCTCGCCCCGATCCCCGACATAGAGGCAGGGGAACAGGCGCTCGTCGAGCCGGCCCAGGGGGACCCTGAGCCCCTTGGTCGGGTAGCCCAGCTGTGCCAGAACGTTGCGCAGGTCAGTCAGGTCGAGCTCGGCGGCGAAGTGGGGCAGGGCCTCGGCCAGCCGGCGCGGGTCGCCGCGCCAATTGAGCGCGGACAGGAGGGCCGTCAGACAGGCGGCGAAACCAGAGAGCTCGCTTCCTGCACCCTCCTGACACAGGGCCCAGCTCAACCGCTGCGCCTGGTCGAGGGCGGTGCCGTGGGCGGTGACGACGGCGGCCATCAGGCGCGCGCCTGTCGCTGGCGTCTCACGTTCCTCCCCGGACCCGTGACGCCGCGGCCGTGCGCCGGTGGTTGCGGCGCCGCGACGGGCACCAGGCGCCGGTCCTGGATGCGCACGACACGCTCGGCCAGGGAAGTGAGCGACGGTCGGTGACTCACCAAAATAACGGTGGCGTGGCGCCCGATTTCTTCCAATAGGCGGCGCAACAGTTTGTCGGTGCGGGCGTCGAAGGAGGTGTTGGCCTCGTCGAACAGGATCAGGCGCGGCTGGCCGACGAGGGCGCGGATGATGGCGATGCGCTGCTGCACGCCGCCGGGCAGGGCCTCGAAGGCGGCGTCGCCGACGCGCGTCTCCAGGCCGTTCGGCAGGCGCGCCAGCACCTCGTCCAGACCGAGGCTGCGCGACAGCGCCATCGCCGCGTCGAGGTACGCGTGACCGCGGAACATGGTCAGGTTGTCCAGAATCGTGCCGCGAAACAGCACGCCGTTCTGAGGCAGGTAGCCGATCTGCGCCCTGAGGGAGCGCGGGTCATGCAGGGCCGCGTCGACGCCGTCGAACAGGACACGGCCCGCTTTCGGCCGCTGCAGCCCGAGGATGAGGGAGAAGAGCGTCGACTTGCCACAGCCGCTCTCGCCGAGGATCGCCAGTGTCTCGCCGGCGGCGACCTCGAGCTCGAGATCTTGAAACAGCGGTTGATCCGCACCCTGAGGGGCGTGGGTTATACCCTCCAGCGTCACGCCGCCGCCGATCGGCGGCATCGGCGGGCGCGTCGCCGGCGCTTCCACCGGAAGGGCCATGACCTCGCCGAAACGCTGTTCCGCCACCCTGATGCCCTGGAACTGGGTCCACAGCCCCACCGCCCGCAGCACCGGTTGCACCGAGCGCCCGGCCAGGAGGATGCAGGCGGCGAGCATGCCCACTGTCATGCCGCCGTCGAGCACGATGAGGCTGCCGGCGCCGGCGACCAGCACCATAGTGAGGTTGGAGAAGACTACGCCCTGGGCCTGGGCGAGCTGGGCCAGGCGCGAGACGCCGTAGCCGGCCTCCGCCGTCGATTCCTGCAGCCGCTCGTAGCGGCGGGCCATCAGCGCCTCCAGCGCCAGGCCCTTGACGGTATGGATGCCGCTCAGCACCTCGATGATGAAGTTGAAGCGCCGGTCGTCGAGCACCGATCGGCGTTGCAGCGCCGCCCGCAGGCGCCGCCCCAGCCACCCCGCCGAGGCAACCATCAAGCCCAGCAGCAGGACGGGGATCGCCGCCAGCGGGCCGCCGATCAGGGCGATCAAGGCAATGAATACGACGACGAAGGGAAGATCGACCACCGCCATCAGCCCCTGGCCGGAATAGAAGTCGCGCCGGTGCTCGATTGCGTTCAGGCGGTCGAGTTGAGTGCCAGGCGCTACCGCTTCGAACGTGGCGAGGTCGGTCGCCAGCAAGCGCTCGGCGGCGCGGCAGCCGGCGGCGTGCTCGAAGCGGGCGGCCGACCAGATGTTCAGATATGAGCGAATCATTCGCAGCCCGGCGTCGAGCACTAGCACCACCGCAAGGCCGACGGTCAGTAGGACCAGCGTGTCGGTCGCCCGGTTGGGAATGATCCGGTCGTAGGCCTGAAGGATGACCAAGGGCAGGGCAAGGGAAAGAATGTTGATGGTCAGCGAGGCGAGGAGGATGTCGGGCCGGCTCCAGGCCATCCGCGGCAGGGAGCGCAGCGCGCGCCGGCCGGGCGCACCGGCCATTCGTCGCGCCGGCGAGGCTGGCTCCTTGACGCTGCCGTCTGGGCGACCGCGAGCGAGGCCGAAAATGGCGTTCAAATTTATCGGAGCCATGATCCAAGGCCGGTTGGAATCGGCCGCGCAAATGCAGGACCGGTGTCGCCGCTGTCGACGATCCGGACCGCTCTGCCCGTGGCCCGGATATTGGTCGAATTTGGTTACTGAAGCGTTAAGACCGTTAAGACTCGGTCTGGGCCATAGACGCGAACTCATTGCAACTACGCAATTTTGCGGATCACCCTGGGCAATCGGATGTTAAGAGTTTGTTGCCATGTTGCACTGCCCGATAGGCCGGGCGAAGCAGTGCGAAATGGTCGGCCGAGACGGGCACGACGGCAGGAAGCCGCGGCAAGTGCGAGGCAAGGTAATGGCCGAAGACCCGATCCCATTAGACGCCGACGACAGTGACGATCCGCGACTGACCAATCCTGCGGCCGCGCGGCGCCCGGAGGATGAAGACGAGATCGACTTGACGGAGGAGACGCCGGCGGACGCCGACCCCGACGTCACCAGCGCCAACCTTCACCTCGGCAGTAGCACTTTGGACAATGCTTCGCTGGCGGCCGAAGACCGTTCGGCGGCGCCGGGCGCCGATGCCGTCAACCCGGCGGCTACCGGCACCTTGGCCCAGGGTATCGGTTCAGAGACGAATTCACTGGCGGCAGGGAGTCGGCTGGCGGGCGATCTGGCCGGCGACGCGCCGGATACTGGTTTCGGTGCGTTCGCCGGATCGCCGGTGGAAATTTCCGGCATCCCGATTGGCGTCGTCCCGCCGGCGTCGCCGTCTCCGAGCCCAGGCACGGCAGGGACAGCAGATACAGTGGACCCGGCAACCGCTCGTGCCCCTAGATCGGCGCTCGAGGCCAATGTCGGCGGACTCGATTCGCTGCTGACCGGCGCCGCCGGAGACGTCGGCGCAATCACCGACAGCCCGTCGGTCATAACCGACTCTGAGGCGGGACCCGCTGCCGCGACGCCGGATGCGTTTGCAGGCACCGGCGACACCGGGACGGACACCGGCGGGCAACAGGCCGGTGGCGGCGATACCACCCCGCCGGATGGCACGGTCGGCACCGGCGACACCGGGACGGACACCGGCGGTCAGCAGGCCGGTGGCGGCGATACCACCCCACCGGATGGCACGGGCGGCATCGGTGGAACTGGGACGGACACCGGGACGGACACCGGCGGTCAACAGGCCGGTGGCGGCGATACCACCCCGCCGGATGGCACCGGCGGCACCGGCGACACCGGGACGGACACCGGCGGTCAACAGGCCGGCGGCGGCGATGCCACCCCGCCGGCTGGCACGGACGGCACCGGCGGAACCGGGGCGGGTGCGGGTGGTCAAGTGGGCGGCGACGCGCCCGGTGGCGGTGATGGCAAGATCAAGGGCACCTCCGACGACGACACCCTTCATGGCGGCGACGGCGACGACCGGATCTACGGCATATCTGGCGACGACACCCTCTATGGCGGCGCCGGCGACGACACCCTCGACGGCAGCGCCCACAACGACACCCTCTATGGCGAGGCCGGCGACGACACCCTCGACGGCGGCGCCCACGACGACGTGCTTTATGGCGGCACCGGCGACGACACCCTCTATGGCGGCTCCGGCGACGATGTTATCGACGGCGGCGCCGACGACGACGTTGCCACCGGCGGCCAGGGCGATGACATGTTCATCTTCGGCCTCGGCGGCGGCAACGACAGCTTCGACGGCGGCAACGGGTCATGGACCGACACTGTGCGCCTGACCGATGCCGACGGCGGCTCGGTGTCGAGCGACGATTGGAACCTGGTGCTCGATCAGGGCTCGGTGGAGGTCGATGCCGACAGCTACGTGCAGCTCAGCAACGACGCCGCCGGCACCATCACCTTCACCGACGGCAGCACCCTCACCTTCGAAGGCGTCGAGCGCATCGAGTGGTAGGCGCCTGATCCTCGCCCGGGGCCCCGGGGCATGGGTCCCGGCGCCACGTTTTCCTAGCTCCAGCCCTGTTTGACCGCACCAGGCGGCAATGCGACTGTCTGCGGCGTGTCGCGGCCGTGCATCCCAGAAGAGCGAGCCGGCAGCGGAGGGGCGAAGCTGTTTTCATATCGCAGGCGCCCGGTGCATCTGGGGCCGTTTGCGCTGGAGCGCCTGGCGTGCGCGCCGGCCCCAGCGGAGGGTGAGGGCGCCCCGGCGCACGACGCGCCGGCCTCAGCGGAGGGCGGTTCAGAGACGGCTGCGGGGGAGGTCGGCCTTCCGCACGCTGCCTTCGAGCACGTACGTGACGCCCAGCTCGCGGCCAATCTGCTTCACGCCGATGTCCTTGCCTTTGTATTGCAACGACAACTGGCGGGCGATCACCAACAGGCCGGAGATCTTCGACAGGTCGGTGATAACGTCCTCGGTGATGCCGTCGGAGAAGAACTCCTGCTCCGGGTCGCCGCTCATGTTCTCGAAGGCGAGCACGGCGATCGACGGCCTCTCCGGCAGCGGAAACGCCATTGGTTCCAGCGACGCGGCCTCGACGCGTTCGAAGCGCCACCAGTTTTCCCAAAGCCATTATACCAAGTCTCGGTAATAAGAACCCATTTCACCGCCAAGATTTTGTCCGCTGGCTAGGCGCGCTTCGCAATTCGATGCCCCCGCATCGCACAAGGAGCGCAACGACGCCAGCGGACAAAAGTTGGCGGCCTTCGGTGGGGCGCATTGGCCCTC
>JAZFQY010000016.1:0-2182 GCA_036445355.1 Alphaproteobacteria bacterium | reverse complement strand
GAGGGCATCGAGGTGATGGACGGCCAGGAGGTGACGGAACTGGCCCGCCACATCAAATCGGCGGAAGAACTGGCCTGCATGGCGGCCTCGGTCGCCGTCTGCGAATTGGGCATGGCGCGCATGCGCGAGGTGCTCGAGCCGGGGCTCACGGAAAACGAGCTGTGGTCCGTTCTGCACCAGATCAACATCGCCATGGGCGGGGAATGGATCGAGACCCGCCTGCTGGCCTCGGGACCGCGTACCAACCCCTGGTTCCACGAGTGCAGCGACCGGGTGATCCGCCCCGGCGAACTGGTCGCCTTCGACACCGACCTGATCGGCCCCTACAGCTATTGCGCGGATATTTCCCGGACCTACTTCTGCGGGCCCGGAAAGCCGAGCGACGAGCAGCGCCGGCTTTACCGCCTGGCCTGGGAGCAGATCCACACCAACATCGGCCTATTGAAGCCGGGGCTCTCGTACCGCGAGCTGTCGGAGAAATCCTGGAAGCTGCCGGCCTCATGCGCGCCGCAACGTTATTCCGTGATCGTGCACGGCGTCGGCTTGTGCGACGAGTATCCCCACTGCTCCTACATGGAGGACCTGGAGAGCCACGGCTACGACGGCCTGTTCGAGGCCGGCATGACGATCTGCGTCGAGAGCTACATCGGCGAGGTCGGCGGCGGCGAAGGCGTCAAGTTGGAAGAGCAGGTGCTGATCACCGAGACCGGCGCCCAGGTGCTCTCGACCTACCCCTTCGATGAGGAGCTGCTGGGCCGCGAAGTTTGAGGTGCGGCGCGCGCCGCCTGCGCGCCACTCACACGCCCTCGACGAACGCGAACATGCGGTCCGCCGCGCCTTCCTGGCAGGCCAGGGCTTCCCGGTATTCCGGCGCGTTGTAGCAGGCCAACGCCTGTTCGACGCTGGGGAATTCAATGACCACGTTGCGCGGGAAGTCCTCGCCTTCCATGGTCGTGGCCGGTCCGCCGCGCACCAGAAAGCGGCCGGCGTACTTGGCCACCGCCTCGGAGGCGAGCTTGGCGTACGCGCCGTAGGCCTCCGCGTCGGTCACTTTGGCCTTCACCACCCAATAGCCAGCAATGACGTCTCCCCGTCTTCGCGGTGTCGTTCCTTCGGATTACAGCGCCTCGCCGCGGATCAGCCGCGGCAGATCGCCGACCAGCCCCATGGCGTGGCGCATGAACAGACGCTTCAGCGGCGGTAGTTGGTTGACCGCCGCGAGCCCCAGGTCGCGCGCCAGGCGTAACGGGCCGATATCGTTGGAAAACAGCCGATTTAGGCTGTCGGTCGCGGCCACCAGAAGCAGGTTGTCGAGCCGCCGCCAGCGTTCGTAGCGGGCCAGCACGTCGGGCGCGCCCAGGTCGAGTCCCAACCGCCGCGCATCGACCAGCGTCTCCGCCAGGGCGGCCACGTCCTTGAGGCCCAGATTGAGCCCCTGTCCGGCGATCGGATGAATGCTGTGGGCAGCGTCTCCCACCAGCGCCAGCCGATGGTCAACGGTGCGCTGGGCGAGCACCAGCGACAGCGGATAGGCCCAGCGCTCGCCGATCGGCCGCACGGCCCCCAGGCTGTCGCCGAAGCGGCGCATGATCTCCCGGGCGAATTCCGGCTCGTCGAGCGCCATCATCGCCGGCGCCAGTGCCCGCCGCTCGGTCCAGACGATGGAGGAGCGGTGCGCCTGGCCACCGCGGCCGTCCTCGCCGTCGGTCATGGGCAGCATGGCGAACGGGCCGGACGGCAGGAAGTGCTCGTGCGCGACGCCGTGGTGCGGCAGTTCGTGCGCCACGGTGCACACGATCCCGGTCTGGGGATAATCCCAGGCCGTGGCCCGGATGCCGGCGGCTTTGCGCAGCGCGGACCGGCGGCCCTCGGCGCTCACGGCGAGCTTGGCGGTGATCCGCCGGCCGTCGTCCAAGCGGGCCGTGACGTTGGCCGCGCCGCGCTCCAGCTCCGCCAATCCCGCCGGCGCCAGCACCGTCAAGCCGGGCCGATCCAATGTGTACGCGTACAGTGCGGCCCGAATCGCCCGGTTTTCGACAATGTGGCCGAGCGGTCCGTGGCCCAGATCGCGATGGTCGTAATGCAGGAACAGGCTGGACGCGCCGCGGCCCACCCGTCCATCCGAGACGCGGATGTCGAGGATCGGCTGTGCGTGCGCGGCGAGGCCCGGCCACAGGCCGAT
>JAZFQY010000015.1:0-3937 GCA_036445355.1 Alphaproteobacteria bacterium | reverse complement strand
GGACCAACCCTACGCCGCAGGAGCCCTGTAACTGGGATTGGACCGCTGCCGATTTACTTCGGCGGCAATGGCTTCGGCAGCAAAATCTATATCCTGTTCTGTGGTGAAGCGGCCAAAGCCGACGCGGATGGTAGCGGCGGCAAGATCGTCGCTGATCCCCAGCGCCTTCAGCACGTAGGACGGCTCCACCGTGGCCGAGGTGCAGGCCGAGCCGGTGGCCAGGGCGAGGTCGTCCACCTCCGCCATCAGGGTCTCGGCGTCGAGGCCGGGGAATGTGACGTTGAGGTTGCCGGGCAGGCGCCGCTCCCGGTCGCCATTGAGGGCCATGGCGGGCAGCGCGGCCTCGAGCCGTGCCAAAAATCGGTCGCGCATCGCGACCAGGCGCGGCGCCTCGCGGCCCATCTCCTCTCCGGCGACGGCTGCCGCCTCGCCCATGCCGACGCAGAGCGGCGTCGGCACCGTGCCCGAGCGCATGCCGCGTTCCTGGCCGCCGCCATCCATCTCGGCGGTGAGGCGCATCCGCGGCCGGCGCCGCACATAGAGGGCGCCGATGCCCTTGGGCCCATAGACCTTGTGGCCGGAGATGCTCAACAGATCGATCGCCATCGCCTCGACGTCGATCGGGATCTTGCCCACGGCCTGGGCCGCGTCGGTATGGAAGGCGACGCCGCGCTCGCGGCAGAGGGCGCCGATCTCGGCCAGGGGCTGGATGATGCCGATCTCGTTGTTGGCGGCCATGACCGAAACCAGGACCGTCTTCTCCTCGATGGCGTCCGCCAATCGGTCGAGTGAGACAAGGCCGTTCGCCTGCACCGGCAGGGTGGTGACGCGGTAACCTTCCGCCTTCATGCGCGCGGCGGACTCGAGCACGCATTTATGCTCCGTCGCCACGGTCACGATATGGTCGCCGCGTCCCTTGTGGAAACGGGCCACGCCCTTGATCGCGATGTTGTTGGACTCGGTGGCACCGGAGGTGAAGACGATCTCGCGCGGCGTGGCGCCGATCAGTTCGGCGACCTGGGCGCGCGCCCGCTCGACCGCCTCCGCCGACTGGCGCCCGGCCCCGTGCTGACTGGAATGGGGGTTGCCGAAATACCGCGTGAAGTAGGGCAGCATGGCGTCGAGCACGCGCGGGTCGGTGGGCGTCGTCGCCTGATAGTCGAGGTAGACCGGCGTCGCCGGCCGATCGTCGCGGGCGCCGCTCATGTCACGCCGCCGCCGCGACGCCGGCCAGCATCTGCCGGTAGGCAGCGAGGAAGTGGTCGACATGGGCGGCCTCGCTGGCCCAGCCCAGGCTGACCCGAATGGCGCAGTCATCGTTGGCGGCACCCATGGCGCCGAGCACGTGGCTGGGCGTCACCTTGCCGCTGGAGCAGGCCGCACCCGAGCTCACCGCGACGCCGGCGAGATCGAGGGCCATCACCTGCACTTCGCCCTTGACGCCGGCCAGGCCGATGCAGGCGGTGTTGGGCAGGCGCCGCGCGGCGCCGCCGTGGATTATGCAATCCGGCGCGATTTCCGTCACCTCGGTCTCCAGCCGGTCGCGCATTTCGGTGAGCCGCCTTGCTTCCACCATCAGATTTTCTTTGGCGAGACGGGCGGCGACGCCGAAGCCGGCGATGCCAGGTACGTTCTCGGTGCCCGCGCGCCGGCGTCGCTCCTGGCCGCCACCGCGCAACAAAGGCTGCAGCTCCAGGTGATCGGACACGACGAGGGCGCCGACGCCCTGGGGACCGCCCAGCTTGTGCGCCGACAGGGTCATGAGGTCGATACCCAGGGCGCCCATGTCGACCGGGATCTTGCCGGCCCCCTGCACCGCGTCGCAGTGCACCAGCGCGCCCGCCGCGTGGGCCAGCGCCGAGGCTTCGGCCAGCGGCTGGATCACGCCGGTCTCGTTGTTGGCGAGCATGACCGAGACCAGCGCCGGCCGCCCCACCAGTGCGTCCTCGAGATCGTCGAGATCGACGACGCCGGCCGCGTTCACCGAAACGCGCCGGGCGCCCGGTGCGGCGGCGAGCACGGATTCGTGCTCGATCGCCGAGACGACCGTGCGCCCGCCGCCGGCAATCGCCTGGTTGTTGGCCTCGGTGCCGCCGCCGGTAAAGACGACGCCGGCCGGATCGGCGCCGACCAGCGCCGCCACCGCCTCGCGCGCCGCCTCCACGATGCGGCGCGCGGCGCGGCCGAAACCGTGCACCGAGGACGCATTGCCACAGGCATCGAGGGCCTCCGCGACGGCGGCCGCGGTCTGCGGGCGCACCGGGGCGGTGGCATTGTAATCGAGGTAGGTGGCTCGGCCCATGGTGCCTCGTCTCGGCGACGGCCGATCCTTATTCCGCGGCCGCCGCCGGTGCATCGGTCCGAGACCGGCCCGGCAGCCGGCGGTGCATCACGTCGTCCAGGGTCACCGAGGCGAGAAAGACGCGCGTCCGCTGCGCCAGCTCCCACCACAGCTCGTGGCCGAGGCAGTGGCTCTGATCGTCGCGGCAGCCGCTGCCATTGTGCGGCTCGCAGCATTCGGCGCCGATGGGCTCGCCGACGGCGTCGATGATGTCGGCGATGGCGATCTCCGTCGGTCGCACCGCCAACAGGTAGCCGCCCCCCGGCCCGCGCACGCTGTTGACCAGCCCGGCCCGGCGCAGCCCGACGAACAGTTGCTCCAGATAAGACAGGGAAATCCTCTGCCGCTCGGCGATGCCGGCCAGGCAGATCGGCCCGCACACGCCGCAGCCGGCCAGATCGGCCAACGCCGTGACGGCGTACCTGCCTCTGGTGCCGAACTTCACCCCGCACTCGCGGCGCGCGCCGTCAGCGCGCGCGCTCCTTCTCTTCGTCCGCCGGCTCTTCGTCCGCCGGCGGTTTCCGATAGGCCAGGCGGCCGCCGGCCTCCGCCTCGCGCTCCAGCTCCGCCACCCGCATCTGCAGCTCGCTAACCCGATCCAGGAGCCCCTCGATGGCGCGCGCCATCGGGTCCGGCAGGTCCTCGGTCGGCGTGCCATAGGCGTCGAACCGGTCGGGCCGGGCGGCCCTCGCCTTCACCACCCGCGCCGGAATGCCGACCACCGTGGCGCCGTCCGGTACGTCCTTGACCACGACCGCATTGGCGCCGACCCGGGCATCGCGGCCGACCGTGATCGGGCCCAGGACCTGGGCCCCGGAACCGATGATGGCGCGGTCGAGCACGGTGGGATGGCGCTTGGTGTCGCGCTGGTTGTGGCTGTCCACCGAGGGCGAGATGCCGCCCAGGGTGACATCATGGTAGAGCGTCACATCGTCGCCGATCTCGGCCGTCTCCCCGATCACGACGCCCATGCCGTGATCGATCACCAGGCCTCTGCCGATCCTGGCGGCCGGATGGATCTCTATGCCCGTCACCCAGCGCCCGAATTGGGACAACAGGCGCCCGACGAGATGCCAGCCACGGCGCCAGCACCAGTTGGCCAGGCGATGCCAGATGACGGCGTGCAGGCCGGGATAGGCCAGCAGGATCGTGACTCGCGAGCGGGCCGCGGGGTCCCGCGCCAGGTAGGCGTTGATCGTCTCTCCAATATGCCTGAACACTGTCTCCCCCATCGCCAGATTCGGGTACCGCCGATTACCGGTCTTGGCGGCCCTGGCGCAATTGCATGCGCTTTAGGTGATATTATATGCCCTAGTAACGTGGTCAAGTATTTCACCCGTAGGCGCCTCCTGTGTGATCTCCCCGGGCCGCGGCCCAATACCGCGGCGGCGCGCCTTTGTGGTATGCCTAGCCTGCAATTCGGGCCTGCGGGCCCAGAGCAGGAAAAGCAGCATGCCGGACGTCACCATTATCGGCCCCGAGGGACGGCTCGAAGGGCACTACTATCACTCACGCCAGTTCCACGCCCCGGTGGCGCTGCTGCTGCACCCGCACCCGCAGCATGGCGGCACCATGAACAACAAGGTCGTCTACTGC
>JAZFQY010000014.1:0-10738 GCA_036445355.1 Alphaproteobacteria bacterium | reverse complement strand
TAGTAGAAGGCGCGGTGCGGCGCGCTGGTCGGGCCGACGGAGACATGGCGGCTGGGCAGTTTGGATTTGTCGAACTTGCCGTTCCTGGCCATCGGCGGGTCCTCCCTGATCTTGATTTCAATGGCTTGGCGGCGAGCATAGCGGCGCCCGCCGGTCCTGCCTAGGTGCCGCGGCGGCGGGTGCTGTCCTAATTCGGACACTTAACGTTTCAAAACAGTGCACCAGAGCTAGACTGGCCCAAAGTCCGCCAAGCTCACCTACGCACGATCACCTTGGCCGAACGTTTTGGGCGCAAGCACCAGAGATAATCATGAGACAGGTCGAAGCCGAATTTCTCATCGTGCATGAATGGGAAAGTTGGCGAGCTACCAATTTGCAGCCTGACAAACGAGCCTCAGGCACAGATGGCCTAGCCTTCTTCGTCGATTTGCAGCGAGATAAGCCGCATCTCCTTGAATTCGAATACCATGGAGACAAATGGCAAATAATCCATGCTTGGCTGCTTCGCGCTGGCCTAGTCGGCGACTAAGCCGAGCGCCTATTTAGGACAGCACCCGGCGGCGGGCGCGCCGCTAGAGCAGATCCGGGTCGATCATTCGCCCAAGGCGATTCATCGAACCGGATCTGCTCTAGGTCGCCGGCAGACGCGCTAGGGCGGCGGCGAGTTTGGCGTGCGCGGTGGCGGCATCGGTGCGGCGCTCGTGCTGCTCCTCCACCACCTCCGCCGGCGCCTTGGCCAAGAAATTCTCGTTGGCGAGCTTGGCGTCAAGCCGCGCGATCTCGCCGGTGAGCTTTTCGACCTCGCGCGACAGCCGCTGGCGCTCGGCATCGACGTCTATGACGCCCTGTAGGGGAATGGTGAAAGTCCCTCCCGGAAAAACAGCATTTGCTGAAACTTCGGTTATCGGTGTGTGAATTGGTATCAAACTCGCTGAATTCGACGCCCTTGTGATGAAATCCTTGTTGTAGTTTATCCAATTCTCTAAATGAGGTTCTTCTATTTTGTAGTACAAATTTGGGCGTGCTGATGCCGGCACATTGAGGTCGCCGCGCACGGCGCGAACCTCAGAAACCGCCTGCACGACCCAGTCCATCTCCGCCGCGGCGTCGCGGTCGATGAGCGCGGCATCGGCCTCGGGCCATGGCGCCGTGATCAGCATGCCGGCATCCTTGGGGCCTAATTGCTGCCACAGCTCCTCGGTCACAAACGGCATGAACGGATGCAGCAGGTGCAACAACCGACCCAGGGCCCAGGCCGCCGTCGCCCGGGTTTCAGCCGCCGCGGCCGCATCGCCCCCTTGCTGCAGGACCGGCTTGATGAACTCCAGATACCAGTCGCAGAAGGTGTGCCAGGTGAACCGGTAGATGGCCGCCGCCGCCTGATCGAACTTGTATTCATCCAGATAATCGGTCACCTCCGCGACCGTCGCCGTCAGGGCGCCGACGATCCAGCGGTTGAGGGTCTCGCCGACCGCCGCCGGATCGAATGCCGGATCGGGCACGCAGCCGTTCATCTGGGTGAGCCGGGCCGCGTTCCATAGCTTGGTGACGAAGTTGCGGTAGCCCGCCAGGCGGCCCTCGGAGAGCTTGATGTCGCGCCCCTGCGTCGCCATCGCCGTCAGGGTGAAGCGCAGCGCGTCGGCGCCGTACTTGTCGATCAGCTCCAAGGGGTCCATGACGTTGCCCTTGGACTTGGACATCTTCTGCCCCTTCACGTCGCGCACCAGGGCGTGGATGTAGACCGTGTGGAAGGGGATCTCGCGCATGAAATGGAGGCCCATCATCATCATCCGCGCGACCCAGAAGAAGATGATGTCGAAGCTGGTGACGAGCACGTCGGTCGGGTAGTAGCGCGCCACCTCCGGCGTCTCCTCGGGCCAGCCCAGGGTCGAGAACGGCCACAGGGCCGAGGAGAACCAGGTGTCGAGCACATCCGGATCACGGGTGAGCTCCGCCTCCGTGCCATAGTGGGTGCGCGCCGCCTCTTTGGCGTCGGCTTCGGTCAGTTCGACGAAGATTTCGCCGTCGGGCCCGTACCAGGCCGGGATCTGGTGCCCCCACCAGAGCTGGCGCGAGATGCACCAGGGCTGGATGTTGCGCATCCATTCGTAATAGGTTTTGGTCCACTGCGCCGGCACGAAGCGGGTGCGGCCGTCGTCCACGGCCTTGATCGCCGGCTGGGCCAGGGTCTTGGCATCTACGTACCACTGGTCGGTGAGGTAGGGCTCGACCGGCACGCCGCCGCGGTCACCGTAGGGGACCACGTGCAGGTGCTCCTCGACCCTTTCCACCAGGCCTTGGGCTTCCATATCGGCGACCACGCGATCGCGGGCCTCGAAGCGGTCCAGGCCGCGATAGGCCTCGGGCGCGTTCTCGTTCAGGTACCCGCGCGGGTCGAGGACATTGACCATCTCAAGCCCGTGCCGGCGGCCGACGTCGAAGTCATTGAAATCGTGGGCCGGAGTGATCTTCACTGCACCCGAGCCCTGCTCCGGGTCGGCATGCTCGTCGGCAACGATGGGCAGGCGGCGCCCCACAAGGGGCAGGATGCAGTGCCGGCCCACGAGCTCGGTGTAGCGCCGGTCGTCCGGGTGTACGGCGACGGCGGTGTCGCCGAGCATGGTCTCCGGCCGCGTGGTGGCGACGGTGATGAACCGGTCCGCCGCGCCCTCGACCGGATACTTGAAATACCAGAGCTTGCCCTTGACCTCCCGCGACTGCACCTCGAGGTCGGAAATCGCCGTCTCCAGTTTCGGGTCCCAATTGACCAGGCGCTTGTCCCTGTAAATGAGCCCCTGCTTGTAGAGGTCGACGAAGATCTTGCGCACGGCGACGGACAGCCCCTCGTCCATGGTGAAACGCTCGCGCGACCAGTCGCAAGAGGCGCCCAGGCGCTGCAGCTGCAACGTGATGGTGCCGCCGGAGCGTTCCTTCCACTCCCACACCTTGTCGACGAAGGCCTCCCGGCCGAGGTCGCGCCGGCGCACGCCCTCGTTCTCGAGCTGGCGCTCGACCACCATCTGGGTGGCGATGCCGGCGTGGTCGGTGCCCGGCTGCCAAAGCACATCGCGGCCCTGCATGCGCCGCCAGCGGATGAGCACGTCCTGCAGGGTGTTGTTGAGGGCGTGGCCGATATGCAGGCTGCCGGTCACGTTGGGCGGCGGAATGACGATGGTGTAGGGCGCCGCCCCGGCGCGACGGCCGCAGGCGAAGGCGCCGGCGTCCTGCCAGCGCGCGTAGTGCCTGCTCTCGACCTCGGTCGGCCGGTAAGTCTTGTCCAGCATCGGTCAAACATCCGTGGGCCGGCGGGCCCGAACGGCCCCCGGCCGGCACGTCTTTAGCGCCGCTGGGCGGCGGGGCCAAGTCCGGTATTCGAAATTCGTGGTGGGAGAGCTAACGGTCGCGGGCGCGACCGACGACCCGCTCGATTTCCTCGCGCACGATCCGGTCGACCAGGTGCGGCAGGTTGGCGTCGAGCCAATCCTTGAGCAACGGCCGCATCAAGGCCTTGACGATGTCCTCCAGGGTCCGGCCCTCGGCGCCCACGGGCGTCGCCGCCGACATTGCCCCCAGTAGATTGGCGAAGGCATCGGCTGAGGCGTCGGCCTTGTCCTCGGACATGAGGCCGTCGCCGGCGGGCTCGGTGCCATCGGCCGCGCCGTCTTCAACTTGCAGGCTCTCCTCCGGTGCCGGCTCGGCAGCCGGCACCTCGACACCATCCGGCTCCTCGGCGCCATCCGGCTCGATATTGTCGGCGAGCTCGAGTCCCTCGTCGGCCGCCGCCGGTTCCTCGACGACCACCTTCTCCTGCTCGTCCGCCAAGCTGACCACTTCACCGTCCTCGTCGACGATTTCCGTCAATTCGAGCACATCGTCGTCGGCCGGCTCCTCCTCGGGCACGGCCCCATCCGACCCCTCGGCGGCCGCGGCCTCCGGCTCCTGTCCGTCGGCTTCTTCACCGTCTTCGGAAATAATGCGGCGAATGGAGGCGAGTATTTCCTCCATCGACGGTTCTTGCTGCTGTGCCTCCGCGTTGCTCATAGCGCCCTTATCCCGAAGCATCCGTAAAATTTCGTTAATACAGCCCTATTACGCCGTTGCGATCAAAAATGCCAAGGCAATATCCCGGCGCTTGGCGCCGGTGGCAGGCGCCACTAATTGGCGCCAATCCAGCGGTTCCGCACTCTCTCGTAATTGGCGGTGAGATCATGGTACTCGACGGGCAGGCTCAGATCCGGCGCCGTCAGCCGACCGACCGCGGAGAGGAGCCCGTAGCTGGCGACGATCTCGTCGCGCTCTGCGCGAACCAGGTTGACGCGGGCGTCGAGTAGCTCCTGCTCGGCATCGAGCTCGTCGAGCACGGTGCGCGAGCCGACTCGCGATTCCTGCTGCACGCCGTCGAGCGCGATCTCCTGCGCCCGCACCTCGGCCTCGAAGGCGGTAATGCGCGCGCGCGCCGTCACCAGGCTGTCCCAGGCGCGCGTCGCCTGTTCGATCGCCGCGCGCTGAGAGTCGGCCACCTCCGAGCGGCGCTGACTTGCGGTCTGTTTCGCCTCGCGCAAGCGCGAATAGACGGCGCCCGACTGGTACAGCGGCACCTTCAGGCTCGCCGTCAGCGAGCGCGCCGTGGCCTCGGTGCGGTCGGCGCCATCGTCGTTATGCGAAATCGTGCCATCGAGGGTCAGCGTCGGCAGCAGCTCGCCGCGGACGAGCAAGATGTCGGCCCGCGCGGCGCGTTCGTCGAAATCGGCCGATATGACGTCAGGATTGTTGACACGCGCCGCATCCACGGCGTCGGTCTCGGCCCCCGGCAGGCCCTCGAGGTTGGCCGGAAAATCCAGATCGCCCGGCTCGTGTCCGATGACATTCACGTAGCTCGCGATGGCGCTGGTGAGCTCGCCCTCGGCGTTGACGCGATCGGCGACCGCGCGCTGCACCCGGCTTTCGGCCTGGGCGACGTCGGTGCGCGTCAACTCGCCGACCTGGAAGCGGTCCTGCGTCGCTTCCAATTGCCGCTCGAGCACGCGGACATTGCTGACGTTTAGCTCCAGCAGGGCGCGCTCGCGCACCACATTCATGTAGGCGGTCACGGCATCGAGCAGCACGTCCTGCTCGCTCGCCACTAGTCGCGCGCGCTGGGCCGCGACCTCATGCTTTGCCCGTTCGGTCTGGGCCTGGGTCCGAAAGCCCCGGAACAGCGGCTGGCTGACCGTGAGGTCGGCGCTACGCGGTTCGCCATTGACGTCAGTATTGACGCCGGCGGCGGACGTGCGATCGGTGTTCTCGACGCCGAGCCTGCCGTTGATGGTCACCGTCGGCCGCCAGTTGGACAGTGCCTGGGGCACGCGCTCGTCCACCGCGCGCAAGCGCGCGCGTTCGGCCAGCAGGCCCGGATTTGTGGTGTAGGCGTCGACCAGTGCCTCGATCAAGTTTTCCGCGCGGGGCGCCGAGACTGTCGTCAGGATCACGCCCATCAAGATCGCGAGATATGGCCAGATGCTCGCGTGCCTTCGCATTCCCCCCCACAACCTAAGGAGCGTCGGCTGAGATTGCCGTGTCTGTTAATACAATGTCACAAATTGCGCCACTAAAACACAAATTTCGGCGCCGGCGCTAATTCGGGCAACGGCGGGGGGGAGGCGTCGCAGAACACCCGGTGCGAAATCACGCCCTCCAAGCGCACGAACAGGGTGGCGCTGCCGACCCCCGGCTCGCGGTCGATGACCGCTACGAGGCGGCCGCCCTCGGCGAGTTGGTCGAGGATCCGCACCGGCACCTCGGGCACGGCGCCGGAGAAGAAGATCACGTCATAAGGCGCCTGTTCGGGGTAGCCGTTCGCGAGTTTGCCCCGCACCACGGCGACGTTGCCGATGCCGAGTTCGGCCAGGGTCGCCGTCGCCCCCTCGGCCAAGGCCGGATCGCTCTCGACCGCCACCACGGTGCTGGCCAGGGCGCCGAGCACGGCGGCGTCGTAGCCGCTCGCCGCGCCGATATTGAGTGCGACGTCGCCGGAGGCGATTTGCGCCGCCTGCAGCAGTCGGCCCAGATCCAAGGGCGCCATCAGGTGGCGACCGTCGCCGAGGGGGATGTCGCCGTCGACATAGGCGACGCCCTTGAGGCCGGCGGGCACGAATCGCTCGCGCGGCAGCTCCAGGATGGCGGCGAGCACCGCCGGATCGGAAACTCGATTCGGCCGGAGCTGCCCATCCACCATATTGGTGCGGGCGGCGGCGAAGTCGGACATGGTCGGCGTTGGCTTGGTTGAATGCGGCGGGCGGTCTTATAACCGCGCCCGGCGGCCAAGACAACGCCGGCAAGGGGCGTGCACCCCGGGCTTGGCGCTCTCGGCCACAGGCCGGCGCCTCGGCGGCCAGGCTTGACCGCTACATGGCCAGGCCGTAAATCAGGCGTGCGGCGGTGTATGGCCCGAGCGCGGCCGACTTGGCCCGGTGGCAGAGTGGCTATGCAGAGGACTGCAAATCCTCGTACGTCGGTTCGATTCCGGCCCGGGCCTCCAAGATTTCAACGACTCAAAAGCCCGTCGAGCGGGAGCCCGTCGAGCAGGCTCTTTCCATGCCCGCAGCAAGTTCGCAATCGGCGGCCGCTGCCGCGAGGCTGCTGCGCTCCAGCGCCGCCTCGGCGACCTCGAGGCCACCGCCAGCTTCGGCGAGCTGGCGCGCCTGCCGGATCGCTGCTGCCGCGCTGGGTGCGCCCCAGCCAGCCGCTGCGGCTCGATCCGGACATGGCCCACAATCTGGTGCGCATGGCGGAGGCCGGTGTCACCGTCGCCGCCGGCTCCGACGCCGGCAATATCGGCACATTGCACGGCCCCGCCCTGCATCAAGAGCTGGAGCCGATGGTGGAGGCAGGGCTGACGCCGCTGCAGGCGCTGGGCGCGGCCAGCCGCGGCGGTGCGGCGGTGATGGGCCGGAGCCGGGAGCTGGGCACCATCGAGGCGGGGAGGCTCGCGGACATGGTGATTCCGGACGCCGATCCGCTGGCCGACATCCGCAACACGAGCCGCATCCACCTGGTGGTCAAGGGCGGCCGGACCCACGACCCGGCGGAAATCGAATGCACGGTTCTCGCCCGGACGCGCTGACACCTCGGCGATGCCCCGCTAAAGCCCATGGCAATGCCCATGGCGCTCACGAGCAAAAATGGGCTATCAATGCTGCCGCGATTCGCCGGCGCCATGATTCGGTCGCGGGCGCGCGTGCCGCGCAATCTTCTTCAAGCGCGGCGGCACGGTCTTCGCCACCTCCCGGGCGGAAGATGCAATCATGAGTGCGGTTCTGAATCCCGTCACGGCCAACGAGTATGGCGCCCCCGGCGCCGTCGAGCGGCTGAATTGGCAGACGCCGCTGAGTGTGCGCTACGAGGACATGCTGCGCTCGTCGGTCGACTGGCTGTGGGAAGTCGACGAGCGAATTCGATTCACCTACGTCTCGCCGCCGATCGCCAGCTGCCTGGGCGTCCCGGCCAAGCAGTTGATCGGGTGCGACCTATTCGGCATCGCCGGCGGCGAGCAGCCGGCGAACGGCGGCGTGTACGCCGCAGTCGAGGCGCGTCGCGCTTTCCGCGCGGAAGAAGCGGTGCTCGACGCCGGCGGCGGCCACCACGCGCTCTGCCGCCTGACGGGACTACCGTTCTACGACATCGCCGGCCGCTTCGCAGGCTATCGCGGCACCGGCACCGCCATCGATAAGTCGGCGCCCCACGCCAACGGCCACGGCGACGACGCAGAGACGAACCGTCAGCTCATGGACGTTCTGGAAGCGGCGCTGGCGCGCAAGGACGAACTGGAGTTGGAGCGGTCGGAGTCGGCTCAGGGCAGCGTCCAGTCTCGGCTGGTCGCGGTGGCGCACGAGCTGCGCACGCCACTGGCCGCCATTATCGGCTTCGCCGAGACCCTGCGCGATCGGCACTTCGGCGACGATCCGGACCGCTATGCCGAGTATGGCGGCAACATTCATTACAGCGCCGTCCACATGCTGGAGCTGGTGGAGAACCTGATGGCCATGGCCGGGACGGCACAGCCGGGCCAGAATTCGGCGGACGCGAGGGAGATTGTCGCCGGTTCGGTCTGCATGCTCGAAGGCCGCGCCGCCGGCGCCGGCGTCGAGCTGGCGAGCGAAATACCGTCGGATTTGCCAAGGGTGAAAGGCGAGCCGCGTGCCTTGCGCCAGATCGTTCTCAACCTGCTGTCGAACGCCATCGCATTCACGCCGCCCGGTGGGCGCGCAGGGGTCGCCGGCCGCCGGGCCGCCGACGGCACGGTAGAGCTCGCCGTCTGGGATACGGGCATCGGCATTCCAGAACAAGAGCACGAGCGAATTTTCGACTATGCCTACCGGGTGGAGCACGACGCACCCACCCTCACCCGGTCGGGAAGCGGCCTCGGTCTCGCCCTGTCGCGAGACCTGGCGCGGGCGCTCGGAGGCGATATCAACGTCGCCAGCGAGCCTGGTCGTGGCTCGCGCTTCACCCTGCGCCTGCCCGCCGCCGCGCTCGTGGACCCATAAGAGTTGCCTGTTTTGCCGACGCGGCGCGGCCGGCTCGACCCCGAGAAGGGCATGGCCGTGATACTGAAACTACAAACTGAGGAAATGCTCAAAAGCCCTTGTATTTTATGCTTGCGCACCTCCAATCCAACGGCGTAATCAGTCGGACCATCCGCGTCACATGCCAATGTCACACGCGCACCGTCGGCTTCTGACAGCCGCTTGTGCGGGCCTGGTCGTCCTGGCCGGCTCGGGGACCGTGCTGCGTGCCGAGGACGGGAAGCGCCTCCCGCACGCCACGGCATCGGCCGCCCGCCCGGCACCGGCGGCGAATGACCGCCTCGACCTCGCCGACATCGAGCGGGCGTTTGGCATGGTGGGTGAAGTCGGCGCCTTCTTCGCCCGCTTGGCCGAGGACGAGGCCAACCCCGCCGCGGCCAAGGCATGGACCCTGCTGGCGCGGAACTACATTGACCTCGGTCAAAGCCTGGCGGCCCTGTCCGCCGAGGGGAAGATCGACATCGGCGATCCTGTGGCTAGGCGGCCGATCGCAAGGCCGCGGGGAGCCATTGCCATCGAGACGGCCAAGTATGAATCTTGGCGGCCCGAGGTCGGCGACTGGGCCGCGGCGGGCCGCTTGTCCAGGGTGCTGGTGGCGGAGCTCACCCAGTTTCGGCAATTCGAAGATTGGGAGTGGTTCACTGAGCACCTGCGTCGGGCCGGCTTCGCCGAACGCCTCGGGCAGGACGAGCACGGCTTCGCAAGCGCCTTGTCATTGCGCGACCCGAACCGGCTCGGCCGGCTCTTCGTCCAGTTCTGGTACGTGGAGGATCGCTACCTGTGGACGTCACTGCGGGCAAGCCGCGCCGAGCGGCGCGGGCCGCGGCGCCAATGGCAGGCGCGCAAGTTTCGTGTCGCGTCCGAGATGTTCGATTTTCTGGCCACCGCCGGCAGGGAGGTCGACGACGCCTGGCATCGGCTTCTCGAAACCGAATGGCAAGACTTTCGCATTGACGTGGCGCGATTTACCGCCGAGCGGGGACGCTCGACCGCCGTCTTGAGCCCGCGCATCGTCGGCAGGCCGGACGGGCGCGCCACAGCGGCGCTGCGGATCGCTCCGGCCCCGCAGCAGGGCCCCGACGCCCCCGGTACGACCGCGCAGACACCGGCCGACCGGCAGCCGGACCCGAATGGAGGGGTGCCGGACCGCGGTGCCGTCGTGGCGACGGACGAGCGGCTGGACAACCTGGTAGCGGTGCTCGTGGACCTGCAGGCCAAACAGGCGCGGCTGGTCGCCACCATCAAGTCGCAGCAGGAGCAGCTCGACCGGCTGGCAGCAGCCAGGCCGGCAGCAGCCAGGCCGGCAGCAGCGAGGCCGGCCGCGCCGCCGGCTGGCGCCAGGACCGCCGCCGAGACTCAGGACCCGGGGCCGTCCCCGCCATTGGTGACCGCGGCCGAGAGGGAGCAATTGCGCGGTGACGTCGCACTGCTACTGGACGAGATTGAATCGCAACGGCGGCGCACGGACGCCTTCGCCGCAGGCGTGTCGCGGCTCAAGACGCGGAGCCCCGAGGCCGATGAACTGGCGTCGGTCCAGCTGCCGCTGGACGACGGCGTTCTCGCCACCTTACGGAGCGCCATCGCGAAGATCGGCGGCGGTCCCGACACTGCCTCATGGTGGGACGGCGGGCTGGGTTCGCTCGGCTGGCGCCGCGTCCTGCTCCTCCTGGCCGCTGCCGTCGCCGTCGTCGGCGTGATCGCCGCCGTGCTGCGCACGATGCGCCGGCGCAGGCCCGGTCGGACCCGAGTGCCCGACTTCCAGGAGCTGCTGGCCATCGCCGGTCCGCCGCCCGATGCGCACGATGCTGCGGCCGAGGAAGACGGCTCGCTTGCGCCCCAGTTCCTCGGCCGCGTCATTCGCCAATTCAGCCTGTTCGAGCGACGACAATGGGCGGAGAGCCTCGCCGGCAAGCGCGCCGCCGCCCGCGACCTGGTGACGGCACTCGCCAACGACGAGATCGAGGTGGCACGGGCGCTCCTGCTCAACAGCGAGGTGCTGCGCGATGCCGAACTGATCGACATCGTGCGCCACCGCTCGGACGCACGGAGTTGCTCGCCAATGGTGAGGCATTAAAGAAGCTGGCCAGTGTTCTCTTAGGGAGAAAAGTTGAGAATGAAGTCGAGTTATATTTATGGGGAGGAAAGATTGATCTTCAGCATCACAGCTTTACTCC
>JAZFQY010000013.1:0-5227 GCA_036445355.1 Alphaproteobacteria bacterium | reverse complement strand
TCCAGTTGAGGACGACGTTGATCTCACCCACTTCCGCCTCTCCGATCTGGATCATCAGAAATCGCTGGCCGTCGGGCGTGATGTCGAACTCGGGAGATACCGGGAACGGTGTTTCAAACAACAACTGCGGCGTTCCAGCGACAAAGTCGGCGCAATCGCCCGGGCGGTGATCAATCGGCCCAGCCTGCTGCTTGCCGACGAGCCCACCGGGAATGTCGACGGCACCACCGCGGGGCGGCTGATGTATCTGTTCGAGGAACTCAACAAGATGGGCACCACGGTCGTGATCGCGACCCACAATGACTCACTGACGCGCGATATGGTCCATCCGATCCTGCACTTGGCGGAAGGATCCCTATCGGTCGTGCCGGCGCGCAAGGGTGCGGCATAGATGTTCGCACGGCGGGCGGACCTGCCGTTCGATCGCGACGAATCGGGCCACTTTCTGCCATGGATCGTCGCCATGATGGTGTTTCTGGCGGCGCTGTCCTTGGCCGGCGCCCTGACCCTCGGCGGCCGGATCGAGGAATGGGACAGCGGCCTGCGCGGGCGCCTGACAGTGCAAATCCCGCGAGGCGAGGGTGTCGACGAAGCGAACCTGGAACGGGTCCTGACCATCCTGCAAGACACGCCCGGGGTGGTCGCCACCGAGGTGATGAGCCGCGACGACGCGGCGCGCCTCCTGGAACCGTGGCTGGGCGCCTTCGCCGCAGACGAGAATCTGCCCCTACCGTACCTAATCGATGTCAGTCTGGCTGTGGACGCCGAAATCGACACCGCGGTGCTGACCGCACGCTTGAGCGATGGCGCGGCGGGCGTCGCCGTCGATGATCACCGCGTGTGGCTCGCCGATTTCATCGGCTTGGCACGGACGGTACAAATCCTCGCCTACGCGATCGTCGTGATTGTCGGATTCGGCGCCATCGCCGCGGTCGTCTTCGTGACCAGGAGCAGCCTCGCCGTTCACCACCACGTCATAGAGTTGCTACATCAAATGGGCGCGCAGGACCGCTACGTCGCGCGCCAGTTCCAGGGTCATGCCTTGTCCCTGGCCGTGCGCGGGGCGGTGATCGGCGGTATCGCCGCCACGGCGGCGTTGCTGGCGATCGGCTATGCGGGACGCAACCTGGAGGCGGCGCTGCTGCCCGGCGTCGGATTGACGCCGTGGAGTTGGGCGACGCTGGCCCTGGTGCCGGTGGTGGTGGCGTTGATCGCGATGCTGACGGCGCGGGTGACGGCGCTGCGTTCGCTGGCAAGGATGCCGTGAGGCCGCGCCCGATGTCGCGCGTGGCGCATCGAGCGTGATCGGCCGCGAACGCGTTCTCGCGCGCCGGTCGCAGGCTGGATGGCGGCGTAAGGTCGGGCTCGCGCTCGTGCTGGCGGCGATGCTGTGGCTCGTCGGATTGTTTCGCTTCGTCGCCGAGATCCCGCGTGCGGCACCGGACGACCCGGGTGCCGCCGACGCCATCGTCGTCGTCACTGGCGGCGGTGGCCGCCTACGCGCCGGCCTCGAAATGCTCGCCGCGGGGCGGGGCGGCAAGCTGTTCGTCTCCGGGGTCTATCGCGGCGTCGACGTCGAGGCGTTGCTGCGCTTGAGCCAGCAGTCCCCGCGTGAGCTCGAATGCTGCATCGTCCTTGGCTACAGCGCCGACGATACGCGGGGCAACGCCGGCGAGACGGCGACGTGGATGGCGAGCGAGAGCTACCGCTCGCTGTGGCTGGTCACCGCCAACTATCACATGCAGCGCAGCCTGCTGGAATTTCGCCGCGCCATGCCAGAGGCGCGCATCGCTGCCTATCCCGTGGCGCCGGCCGAAGTAATTCTCGAGAGCTGGTGGCTGTGGCCAGGCACGGCGCAACTGATCGTCTGGGAATACTGCAAGTACCTGATCGCCTTGGCGCGCGGCTGGCTGCCCGGCTAGCTCTGGCTGGCGTCGACGAGGCCGGAGGAATCGCCCTGCTCGCGCTGCGCGCCATTTTGTTCAATTTCGTCTTCTACGCCTGGTCGACGGTGCTGGTTGTCGGCGCCCTGCCGATCGCACTGGTTTCGGGCGCCGCCATGCGCCGTGTCAGCTGGTTCTGGGGCTGGACGTGTCTCGCCATGCTGCGCGTGCTGGTCGGCCTGAGGCATCGGATACGCGGGCGCGAACACGTGCCGGCCGGACCCGTCATCGCTGCCGTCAAGCATCAGTCGGCGTGGGACATCCTGGTCGTGTCCTTGCTGCTGCCGAATGCCATCATTGTGGCCAAGCGGGAGCTGTCCTGGATCCCCGTGTTCGGCTATGAGCTGCGGCGCGCCGGCCATATCTTCATCGACCGTGGCGGCGGCGCCAAGGAGCTGAAGCGCCTCGTCGACTGGGCGCAGGCGCGGGTCGCGGCCGGCCTCTCGGTGGTCGTCTTTCCCCAGGGGACACGTACGCTGCCCGGCACGCCCTACCCCTACCAGCCGGGCATCGCGGCGCTCTACGTCGCGCTCGGCCTGCCGGTCGTCCCAGTGGCGCTCAACTCAGGCCTGTTCTGGCCGCGGCGCCGGCCGCTGCAGCGCCCGGGCATGGTCACGGTGGAGTTTCTGCCGCCCATCCCGCCCGGACACCGCCGGCGCCGGTTCATGACCGAGCTCGAGGACGCAATCGAGACGGCGACCGCGCGACTGGAGGCGGAGGCCCGCGCCGAGCACGATCTCGGCTGAGGCGGCGGCCGGCGGCCGGCGTATCGTGACGGGCGACCGCCTCGCCCGCGGCAAGACCCTGTGATATAAAGATACTTCCGGCGCACACGGGCGCCGGCGCGGAGTACATCGGGACCGACGGCGATGGCGCGACTCGCCCCAATCTCGCACCAGATCTGGGACATGAAGTACCGGCTCAAGGACGCCGGCGGCGCGCCGGTCGACGGGTCGGTCGAGGACACCTGGCGCCGCGTGGCTCGCGCCCTCGCAGTGCCGGAGGCCAAGCCGCGGGACTGGGAACCGCGCTTCTACGGGGCGCTCACGGACTTCAAGGTCCTGCCGGCGGGGCGCATCCTTGCCGGCGCCGGCACCGATCGCGACGTCACCCTGTTCAACTGCTTCGTCATGGGCACGATCCCGGACGACATGGGCGGCATCTTTGAGCATCTGCGGGAATCGGCGCTGACCATGCAGCAGGGCGGCGGCATCGGCTACGACTTTTCGACGCTGCGCCCCAAGGGCGCGCCGGTCAAGGGCGTGGGCGCCGACGCCTCGGGGCCGCTCAGTTTCATGGACGTGTGGGACGCAATGTGCCGCACCGTCATCTCGGCCGGCTACCGCCGCGGCGCCATGATGGCGACGCTCAGCTGTGACCATCCGGACATCGAGGCGTTCATCAACGCAAAGCGCGAGCCCGGCCGGCTGCGCATGTTCAACCTGTCGGTGCTGGTGAGCGACGCCTTCATGCAGGCGGTGCGCGAGGACGGGGCGTGGGACCTAGCGTTCGCCGGCGTCGCCTACAAGACCATGCGCGCGCGCGATCTGTGGGACAAGATTATGCGCGCCACTTACGCCTATGCCGAGCCGGGCGTCATCTTCATCGACCGCATCAACCGGCTCAACAATCTCGCCTACTGCGAGACCATCAGCGCCACCAATCCATGCGGTGAGCAGCCACTGCCGCCCTATGGCGCCTGCCTGCTGGGCTCGATCGACCTGGCCGCGCTGGTGCGCGAGCCGTTCCGGCCCGAGGCGTCGCTCGACGAGGCGGCGCTCAATGAGCTAGTGCCGCTGGCCGTGCGCATGCTCGACAACGCCATCGACGCATCGAAGTTCCCGCTGCCGGCGCAGGCGCACGAGGCCAAGGCCAAGCGCCGCATCGGCCTCGGCGTCACCGGGCTTGCCGACGCGCTTATCATGTGCGGCGTGCGCTACGGCAGCCGGCAGGCGGTGGCGCTGACCCAGCGCTGGATGAAGGCGCTCACCGACGCCGCCTATCTGGCGTCCACCGAGCTGGCGGCGGAGAAGGGCGCCTTCCCCCTCTACGATCGCGCGCGCTACCTCGCCGGCGCCTTCATCCAGACCCTGGATGAAGGCGTGCGGGCGGCGATCGCCGAGTGCGGCATCCGCAACGCCCTCGTCACCTCGATTGCGCCGACGGGGACGATTTCGCTGCTCGCCGACAATGTCTCCTCCGGCATCGAGCCGGTCTACAGCTTCGCCTATACCCGCCACATCCTGATGCCCGACGGCGAGCGCCGCGCCGAGGAGGTGAGCGCCCTGGCGCTGCGCCGCTATCGGCAGGCATTCGGCGAGACGGCGCCCCTGACCGACGCCTTCGTCGACGCCCAGGGCCTGAGCCCTGGCGATCACGTGGTCATGCAGGCCGCCGTACAGACCTACATCGACAGCTCCATCTCCAAGACCATCAACTGCCCCGCCGACCTGCCTTTCGCTTCGTTCAAGGACATCTACCTCCAGGCCTATGACATGGGCTGCAAGGGCTGCACCACCTACCGGCCCAACGTCGTCACCGGGGCGGTCCTAGAGACGGGCACCGCCGAGGCCGCGGCCGAGCCCGAGCTGCCCCTGGAAGCGGCGCCGGAGCGGCCGCAGGACGTCTACGAGGCGGGTGGCGTCGTCTACATGACCCAGCCCTTGGGTCGGCCCGGGGAGCTGGCAGGCATGACCTACAAGCTGCGCTGGCCCGACAGCGCCCACGCCATCTACATCACCGTCAACGACATCGTGCGCGACGGCCGCCGCCGGCCGTTCGAGGTCTTCATCAATTCCAAGAACATGGAGCACTATGCCTGGACGGTGGCGCTGACGCGCATGATCAGCGCCGTCTTCCGGCGCGGCGGCGACGTCTCCTTCGTCGTCGAGGAGCTGAAGGCGGTTTTCGACCCGCGCGGTGGGCAGTGGATGGAGGGCCACTACGTGCCCTCGCTCCTGGCCGCCATCGGCGAGGTGATCGAGCACCACATGATCGACATCGGCTTCCTGCCGGCGGCGGAGGAGGCGCGCAAGGCCGTGCCCGAGAGCGTCGCCCGGGCGGTGGGCGCGGCCGGCGAGGGCGGGACTGCCGGTGCGCTGCCGGGCGTCTGTCCGAAATGCGGCTCCGCCGCCCTCATCCACGAGGAGGGCTGCGATTTGTGCACCGCCTGCGGCTACTCCAAATGCGCGTGAGGGCGGGCGCGGCTACGTGACTCACTGAATATGTCGGGTTTGGTCGGGCTTTGACCCGCGCCCCCGATGTCCGCTGATAGCCAGGTGCCG
>JAZFQY010000012.1:0-6453 GCA_036445355.1 Alphaproteobacteria bacterium | reverse complement strand
CCGATCAGCCTGCCGTTATGGAGTATGTTGTGATGCACCACGGACATCAGACGTCCCTCGGTCGGCTTACGTCACGGTCTCATGGCCAGGACTGTGTACGGCCGTTGCACCGATTCCCGGCGCCGCGCACACCATTTGGTACGTCGATGTGGTAGGTTGATCCGACGCGCCACGACCCGGCATCGGGTGTCCTCTACGGAGGTAACCTCCCGCCCTTTGCAGGCGGCTCAGCAGCCGAGTCGCGGCGCAGTATAGCACGAAATTCGCGATCGGGGCAGGCGCTCCCGCCGGTGCCCGGCCCGACTCCGATTCGATCAGGACTTTCGTGCAGGAACAACGAGTTGGCAAGACCCGTTAGTCATCCTGGTGGGGCGAGAGGTAACGACGAGATGCCCGCCCCTGGGGCGTCGAAAACGTGAGCGCGGCGTGACTTGACGGCGCACCCAGAGCGGGCGACAACCTGCGGCAGTCAGGGGTCAACCCGGGAGGCGCCGCCATGAGAACCACAGATCCGAGCCCGTTCGTTCGCCTGTCCCGTCGCCGGCTCTTGGATGGCGCGCTGGCGTGCGCCGCCCTGACCGGGCTGGGCGGCGTGATGCCGGCGCTGGCCGCCCTGGCACCAACCCCGCGCCAGGGCGAAGGCCCGTTCTATCCGGTGAGCCTGCCGCTCGACGCCGACAACGATCTGGTCCGCGTGCAAGGCATGGCCGCGGCGGCGCAGGGGACCGTCACCCATGTGCTCGGCCGCGTCCTCGACTCCTCCGGGCGGCCGGTCACCGGCGCGCGGGTGGAGATCTGGCAGTGCGACAACAACGGCCGCTACCATCACCCGGGCGACCGGAACAACGCGCCCCTCGACGACGCATTTCAGGGTTTCGGCGCCATGGTGACCCATGACGACGGCGCCTATCGTTTTCGCACCATCCGCCCCGTGCCCTATCCGGGCCGCACGCCGCACATCCACTTCGCCGTGCTGGCGCCGGGCCGTGGGCGCTTCGTCACTCAGATGTATGTCGCCGGCGAGCCCGGCAACGCGCGTGACAGGCTGTTGAACAGCATCCGCGACCCACAAGCGCGGGCGCGCCTCATCGTCGCGCTCGAGCCGGCGCCGGCAATCGAGGCCGGGGCGCTGGCCGCGCAGTTCGACATCGTGCTCGGGTGAGCTTCTAGTACCTACTATCCATGATAGTAGGTACTAGAAGCTCTCCTCGTCGAGTGCCAGCACGCTGGCACCGCCCTCGGTGACGCGCGCGGCCAGAAACGGCGCCTGCACCAAGAAGTGCTCGGCAAAGAAGCGGACCGTCGCCAGCTTGGCGTCGAGGAAGCCGGGCTCGCCGGCGCCGCTCTCGAGGCGGCGGCCGGCTTCCAGACCGGCCCGCGCCATCAGCCAACCGGCGATCACCGTTCCGGCGAGGTGCAGGTAGGGCACCGCACCGGCAAACGTCTCCCGCGGATCGCGGTTGGCGTGCACCAGGGTCCATTCGGTGGCTCGCTCGAGCGCCGCCACGCCGGCGGAAAGATGCGCCCGCGCCGTGGCCAGCCCGCCGCCGGCGAGATCGCCCTCCAGCGCCGCCATCTCCTCCAGCATCGCCGCCATGGCCGCGCCGCGGTCGCGAATGACCTTGCGGCCCATCAAGTCGTTGGCCTGAATGCCGTTGGTCCCCTCGTAGATCGGTGCGATGCGGGCATCCCGCAGGAACTGGGCGGCGCCCGTCTCCTCGATATAGCCCATGCCACCATGCACCTGGATGCCGATGGACGCGGCCTCGACGCCCAGATCGCTGCACCATGCCTTGACGATCGGGGTCAGGAGGTCGATGCGGGCCTGGTGGCGCGCCCGCGCCGCGGCCTCGGGGTGCCGCTCCGCCCGGTCGAGGACGCCGGTGGCGTAGTAGATCAAACTCCGGCTCGCCTCGGAGATCGCGCGCATGGTCATCAGCATGCGCCGCACGTCCGGGTGGTGGATGATGGCGACCGGCTTATCGCCGCCGATTGGAGACGACTGTACGCGCGTGCGGGCGTACGCGGCTGCCTGCTGGTAAGCGCGCTCGGCCATAGCCGCGCCCTGCAGCCCGACATCGACGCGGGCGCCGTTCATCATTGTGAACATGTGCGCCAGGCCCTGGTTCTCCTTCCCCACCAGGAAGCCCACCGCGCCGTCGCCGTCGCCGTAGGACATGACCGCGGTCGGGCTGGCGTGGATGCCCAGCTTGTGCTCGAGGCTGACGCAACGCAAATCGTTCGGCGCACCGAGGCTGCCATCGCCGTTGACGAGGATCTTGGGCACGATGAACAGGCTCAATCCGCGGCTTCCCGGCGGCGCGTCCGAAGTCCGGGCGAGCACCAGGTGAATGATGTTCTCCGCCAGGTCATGGTCGCCGTAGGTGATGAAGATCTTCTGCCCCTCGAGCAGGTAATGGTCGCCGTTGGCCACGGCTCGGGTGCGTATCTGGCCCAGATCGGTGCCCGCCTGAGGCTCGGTCAGGTTCATGGTGCCGGTCCATTCACCGGTGACCATTTTGGGCAGGAAGCGGGACTGCTGCTCCGCGCTCGCGTGTTTCGCCAGCAGCCCGACGGCGCCCGATGTCAGCA
Organism: Alphaproteobacteria bacterium; assembly: GCA_036445355.1. GTDB lineage: Bacteria > Pseudomonadota > Alphaproteobacteria > UBA6615 > UBA6615 > JAZFQY01. The sequence goes on along the minus strand of JAZFQY010000012.1, from coordinate 3,861 downwards.
TCGGGCACAGGGTGAAGGCCAGGTTGGCCGACTCCCACATCTCGCGCAGCGCCGTCGCCAGGCTGCCCGGCAGTCCCATGCCGCCATGCTCGGGCGCGATGGCGACGCCGTTCCAGCCGCCCTCGACGAAGGACCGGTAGGCCTCGGCGAAGCCGTCGGGCGTGCGAACAACGCCGTTCTCCAGCACCGAGCCCCGACGGTCGCCCGCGTGGTTCAGTGGCGCCAGCACCTGGGCCGCGAACTTTGCCGAGGCGTCGAGCACTTGGTCTACGAGGTCGGGCGTCGCCTCCTCGTAGCCGGGCAGCCGCGCGATGTCCTGCAGGCCGCACAGCGCGTCGATCACGAAACGCATGTCCGCGACCGGCGCCGAATACCCGTTCATGGCCTATGCCCAGTCGTGATTTCCGCGACCAAGACTACAGCACCTTGCCCGGATTCATAAGGTTGCCGGGGTCGAGCGCCGCCTTGAGGCGACGCATGAGGTCCAGTTCCACCGGCGATTTAAAACGCAACATCTCCCTCCGCTTCAGGAGCCCGACGCCGTGCTCGGCGCTGAAACTGCCGTTCATCTCGTGCGCGATCTCGTCGACACGGCCGGCGAGCTCCCACCAGCGGTCGAGGAACGCCTGGCGGTCCATGACCTCGGGCTGGGTGAGGTTGAAGTGGATATTGCCGTCGCCGGCATGGCCGAAGGCGACCGGGCGGATGCCCGGACACAGTGCCTCCACCGCCGCCTCCGCCTCGCGGATGAACTGCGGCACCTTGGAGACCGGCACGGCGACATCGTTCTTGATGCTGGCACCGGCGTGCCGCTGCGCCTCGACCAGGGCCTCGCGCACGAACCACATTTGACTGCGCTGGGCCTCGGACTGGGCAATGGCGGCGTCGGAGATGAGTCCCGCCTCCAGGGCGTCGGCGAGGATCGACTCCAGCGCGTCGCCCAGGCCGGTGACGCCCGTGCCGGCGCTGAATTCGATGAGGGCGTACCAGGCGAACTTGCCGTCGAGAGGATCGATGGTTCCGTCCACATAATCGAGGGCGAAGTCGAGGCAACGGCGGGAGAACAGCTCGAAGGCGGTGAGGGCGTCGGCGCTGGCGGCGCGGGCCCGCGCCAACAGCTCGAGCGCCTGGTCGGGCTCGTCGAGGCCGACCAGCGCCGTGTGGCGCAAGCCGGGGCGCGGGAACAGCTTCAGGACCGCCGCCGTGATCACGCCCAATGTGCCCTCGGCGCCGATGAACAGGTGCTTTAAATCGTAGCCCGTATTGTCCTTGCGCAGGCCGCGCAGGCCGTCCCAAACCCGTCCGTCGGGCAGGACCACTTCCAGCCCCAGGGTCAGCTCGCGCATGCTGCCGTAGCGCAGCACCGCCGTGCCGCCGGCGTTGGTGGACAGGTTGCCGCCGATCTGGCAGGAGCCTTCGGCGCCGAGGCTCAACGGAAAGAAGCGGTCGCGCTCCTCGGCGACGCGCTGAATATCGGCCAGCACCGCGCCGGCCTCGACGGTGATGGAGTGGTCGAGGGGATCGACGGCGCGCACCCGGTTCATCCGCCCGAGGTTGAGCAGGACCTCGCCGGCGGCGACCGCACCGCCGCTGAGGCCCGTATTGCCGCCCTGGGGCACGATGGGCACGCCGTCCTCGGCGCACAATCGCAGCACCGCCGCCACTTCCTGGGTCGTCGCCGGACGCACGACGAGGGGCGACGCGCCCCTGTAGAGACCCCGCGTATCCGCCAGATAGGCGTCCATATCGGCGGCATCGGTGATCACGCCCTTGGGCCCGACAACCTCCGTCACGCGTTTGACCAGGGCCGGGCTCGGGCGCGGCGCGGGAGGCCGTTCGCCGGCGTTGGTCGGCGGGGCGCGCATGGCGACCATGTACGCCATAGCCCGAAGAGCGGCAAGCGGGGCAAGAGCGGATCGTGATTGATCGAGGTCGCTTCGCGGGACCCGATCAATCACGTCAATCCGCTCTATATAAAATAGCTTAGAGCAGATCCGGGTCTAGGCGTCCGTCGGCGCCGCCCGAGGCGCCGCGGCACGGCGCAGTCGGTCGTTGATGGCGAGCCCCAGGCCGTGCTCGGGCACGGGCACGACGGCGATAGCGGCGCGGCCCGGCCGGTCGAGGGCGCGCAGCATGGCGAACAAGTTCGCCGCCGCCTCGGTCAGGTCGCCCGCGGGACTCAAATTGAGGGTCTCGGCAGCGCCTTCGGGCGCGTCGGGGCCGAAGGCGAGCAGGGCCTCGTCGGCGTCCACGCCCGTCGCCTCGAGGCGCACCGGCAGGCGCGGGGCGTAGTGGCTGCGCAGCATGCCGGGCCCGCGCGGCTGGCCGGCGGCGTCGGACAGGGCCACCGGGCCTATCTCCGCCTCGAGTGCCTCGCGGGTCGCGCCCCCGGGGCGCAGCAGCACCGGTGTCGGCCCGGTGAGGTCGAGCACGGCCGATTCCAGGCCAATCCGGCAGGGTCCCGCGTCGAGGACCATGTCCACTGCCGCCCCGAGGGAGGACGCGGCGTGCTCGGCCCGGGTCGGGCTCACCTCGCCGGCGACGTTGGCGCTGGGCGCGCCGACCGGACATCCGGCGGCGATCAGTAGATCGCGGGCGACCGGGTGGGCGGGCACGCGCACGGCGATACTGTCAAGCCCGGCACTCAACAGCAGCGAGGCGGGGCAGTCCGCCCGGCGCGGCAGCACCAGGCTCAGCGGCCCCGGCCAGAAGGCGCGCGCCAGGCGGCGGGCACGGTCGTCGAACGCCGCCAGCTCCGTCGCCGCCTCGGCCTCGGCCAGGTGCGCGATCACCGGGTTGAAGCGCGGCCGCGACTTGACCCGAAAGATCGCGGCCACGGCGCGGTCGTTGGTGGCGTCGGCACCGAGGCCATAGACGGTCTCGGTCGGGAACACCACCAGCCGACCAGCGCGGAGCGACGCCCCAGCCTCGGCGATGGCCTCGGGCGTGGGCGGGACTATGCGAGGCGGCGCTGGCATGGGGACATGTCCTCGGGCCGGATGATGGCGGCAGGCGGCGGCTGTGGACCCGCCGACGGCGCCTCAGCGCCTCCCCCGCGCAACGAAGCCGGGGTTGCGAAAGCCGGGCTTGCCGTAAGTGAATGGTCCGCCATCGATCGTCTCCACGGTTCCACCGGCCGCCTGCAGGACGGCGTGGCCGGCGGCCGTGTCCCACTCGCAGGTGGGACCCAGGCGCGGGTAGATGTCGGCCTCGCCGGCGGCGATGAGGCCGAACTTGAGGGCGCTGCCCATCGCGTGCCGTTCGGCGACGGCAAAGCGCGCCAGGAATTCATCGACCGGCGTCCCCCGGCGGTGGGAGCGGCTGATCAGGGCAGCGAGCCCGGCGCAGGGCGCGGCGCGCGCGGCGATCGGCTCGGCCGCGCGCTTGCCCTGGCGCCGGCGCGCAGTTCCGGGGCCGGCGGCGGCGTAGGTCACGCCCAAGGCCGGGCCGTGCAAGACGCCCAGCACCGGCGCCGTGGCCTCGATCAGGCCGATACAGACGCAGAACTCGTCGTTGCGCTTCACGAATTCCCGCGTCCCGTCCAGGGGGTCGACCAGCCAGAAGGTGTCGCCAGTGAACGCCGGCGTCCGCCCGGCGGCGGCGCATTCCTCGGAGACGACGGGAATGTCGGGTGTCAGCTCGGCCAGTGCCGGCAGGATGATCGCTTCGGCGTCGTGATCGGCGTCCGTGACCGGCGTGCCGTCGGCCTTCCGGGCGGCACTGAAATCGCGCCCGTAGACGGCGAGAATGGCTCGGCCCGCCCGTTCGGCGATGTCCACCACCGCGGGCAGCAGGGCGGCAAATGCCTTGGCCATCGCCCTATTCCGTGTGGTTCCGGTGCAGGGCGTCCCAGATGCGCTT
>JAZFQY010000011.1:0-3493 GCA_036445355.1 Alphaproteobacteria bacterium | reverse complement strand
TGCAGTCCTATGGCGGCGGCATGGAAGGCCGTTTCGCCCGGGATCGTGACCTGTCCGACAGAAACATGGCATTTCTCAAAACAGCGCTCTCGAGCGGCGACAAACGCACCAGGTTTCAGCCGCGGGGGCCGCACGAGCTGGTCCATGGGGACTGGCGTTACGCTGCGGAGTGGACGGGCGATATCGCCGAGTTCCGCGGCGCCGAGGAGATCCACCATCAAGGCGAGCTTGTCTTTACTCACAAGTTCATCGGCGGCCTGATCGAGCCCTGATTCATCTCGTTTAGCAGGGATTTGGGCATTGTCAGCTCAAGCCAGGAAACCCGCCACCGCTTTCTCGTCCCACTCCAGGCCGATGCCCGGTGCGGAGGAGACGATGGCGCACCCGCCCTCGATCGCGAGCGGTTCCTTGAGGATCGGGTTCGCCCAGTCGACGTATTCCAGCCAATGCCCGGTGGGCGCGACCGACAGGAGATGTGCGCTCACCTCGGGAAACAGGTGACTGGAGAGCGGAATCGCGGCCGCTTCCGCCAGCGCGCTGGCGCGAAGCCAGCCGGTGATTCCGCCGATCTTCATCGCGTCGGCCATGAAGAAGTCGCAAGCGCCGGCGTCGACCGCTTTCGCCATGTCGTGGGGGCCCCAACAGTTCTCGCCGAGCTGGATCGGCGTTCGCGCGCTCTTGCGGATCTCGGCGTGGCCGTTGTAGTCGTCGCATCGCGTCGGCTCCTCGATCCAGAACAACCCCTCGTCATCGAGGCGGTGAATGCGGGATCGCGCTTGCGGCACCGTGAGCGACTGGTTGAAGTCCGACATCAACAGAACGTCGTCGCCGACCGCCCGGCGAACGGCGCGGACCACCGCGACGTCGGCCGCCACGTCCGCATAGCCCAGGCGTACCTTGATCGCGGTGAACCCGGGAACGACCAGGTCCTCGGCTTCCGCGGCGGCCCTGTCCGGTCCGACGATGCCGAGCCCGGTACTGTTGTAGGCCGGAATCGCGCCGGGCCGGCCACCGAGAAAACGCGCCAGCGGAAGGTCCGCGCTCCGCGCCAGCGCATCCCAGGCGGCCATGTCGATACCGGCGATCGCCATCAACGCGAGACCCTGGGTGCCGAGGAGCCGGAAGACCTGCTGGAGCTTGGCCTCGATCTCGAAGGGCGCCACCGCGTCGCCCTTGACCACGCTTTCGAGGTTGCCGAGCAGTTGCACCATGGGTGCGAGCGCGAGCGGGGTGTAGGTGAAGATGTAGCTGCGCCCGGTGATGTCCGCGTTCGTCTCTAAGTCGATGAGCACCAGCGGTGCGGCCTCCACCGCGCCTCCGCTCGTCCACAGCGGCCGCGGCATGGGGACGGTCACCGCGCGGACCTTCAGTGCGCGGATGGTCGGCTCGTTGTTTGCCAAGGGCGGCGCCCGTCTGCTCTTCTCGTCGTTGGCGCGTCATAATAGCCGGCTCATGCGTCGTGCATAGGGCCTGTATCGGCAAACCGCCGCTTTCCGTGGGCCGCCGAACTTCACGAAGCCTTGACCGCCCGTGAGCGCAGATACGGGTATCATGGTGGCAAAAGCAAGGGGGGCAGGGAGCACGAGCAAACGGCGAAGTTGGAGTGATTAGCCATGCGGTGCCGAGCCCGGCTGTCGATTGCCTTCCTCACTGCGGCCCTTGTGCTGACGACCTCGCCCGCGGTCCCGAAATCCGTCGAGCAAGGTTTGCTCTCTGCCCTGCGGCCGGCGCATACAATCGTCGCCGACATCAGCGGCGACCCGGTCATGCCGCGCCGCCACTTCCGCGTGCGCAACCCGAAGAGGATAGGGCCCGAGGAGGCTGCCGCCATTTATGGAGGTCTGCGCGACGAGATGGCGGCGGGCTACGTGATGTCCGGCCGCAGGGTATACGAGGGCTGGACGCGCTACAACCGGGCGCCGTACCTGTCGGCGACCCACGGCCAGCGCTACGTCAACAACTACGCCAACCAACGCGCCCGAGCCTATGGGCGGTTCGAGCAGGCCGGGCGCTTCCCCGTCGGCTCGCTGCTCGCCAAGGACAGCTTCGCCATCACCAGGGACGGCGAAATCCATGCCGGGCCGCTGTTCATCATGGAAAAGATGGCCGAGGGCTTCAACTACGTCAGCGGCGACTGGCGCTACACCATGATCATGCCCGACGGCAGCGTCTTCGGCACCACCAACGGCGATAACGCGGGAGCCGTCGAGTACTGCATCGGCTGTCATCTTGCGGTGGAACGACAGGACCACCTCTACTTCCCGCCACCCGAGGTGCGGGTGGATTTCTAGGCGATACATGCATTTGCCCCGTGCGCGCGACGGGCTACACTGTTGCGCCCATCGCCGAATTTCCCCGCGGAGCCCCGTGACCGACCATGAACGAAGCCCTTCCGGCCGTTGAGCGCGCCGCCGCTGCGCCTTCGCGGCCCGATGCAGCGGCGCTTCCCGAGATTCCGCTGGTCGACGTCGGCGCGGCCGGGCCGGTGGCGCTGCTCGCCGCCGAGCGCGCGCGCGCCGAGGCGTTGCTCGCCGCCGGCCAGCGCGATTACGGGGCGCCGTTGTTCGGCTGGGGCGCCCGGCTGTCGCGGCGCTGGCTGGCCCGCACCGGCAACCCTTATGCCGGTGAGATCGCCGCCCTCGCCGAGGCCAGCGGTCATCCTGGAGTGTACCTCTTGAACCTCAGCTACGAGTGGTTCTGCACGTCAGCCGTCGCGCCCGACCCGGCCGCGGCGGGGAGCCGCATGCTGCGCACCCTCGACTGGCCGCTCCACGGCCTTGGCCGCCACACCGTCGTCGCCCGCCAGCAGGGCGCGGCGGGCCCCTACCTCAACGTCACCTGGCCGGGCTTCGTCGGCGTCGCCACGGCGATGGCGCCGGGCCGCTTCTCGGCGGCGCTCAACCAGGCGCCGATGCGGCGCGACGGCCACTCGCTGGTGTTCGACTGGCTCAGCAACCGCTGGCGCGTGTGGCAGAGCAGCGGCCTGCCGCCCGTGCACCTGCTGCGCCGGGTGTTCGACGAATGCCGCGGTTACGCCGAGGCCAGGGCGCGGCTCATCGAGACGCCGCTGTGCCTGCCCGCGTTCTTCGTGCTGAGTGGCGCGGAGGCCGGCGAAGGCTGCGTCATCGAGCGCCTCGAGGATCGCGCGATGGTGCACGAGGCGCCCGCCTGCGTCGCCAACCACTGGCTCACGCCGGGGCTCACGGGTGATGCGCGCGGAGTCGAGAGCAGCGAGCGCATGGCGCAGATGGAAACCCTCTACCGCTCGGTTGCCGACGGCTTCTCGTGGGTCGTGCCGCCGATCCTCAACGCCTGCACGCGCCTCGCCGTGGTCGCCAACGCGGCGCAAGGCACGCTCGATGTCCAGGGCTGGGAGGAAGACGACCCGGCGACCGCCGTGTTCCGGCTCTGACGGAGCCGGCCGCAATCCCTAGCGCGCTTGCCCCAATCCTTCGAGACGCGACCCTTTCGGGCCGCTCCTTGAGGCACGAGG
>JAZFQY010000010.1:0-4633 GCA_036445355.1 Alphaproteobacteria bacterium | reverse complement strand
TGCGCAACCCGGTCGGCTCGAAGCACGCCCCCCATTCCGACGACGGCTGTGTGATCCTGGTCAAGCTCTGGTGGATGCATGCGGATGATCAGGAATTCGTCCGCCTGGACACGACCCGCGACGATCTATGGCGACCCACAGATGCGTCGGGTGTCGAGGTGATGAAGCTGCACAAGTTCAGGGATGCGACGGCGGCCCTGTATCGTCTCGCGGCGGGGGCCGCACTTCCGGCACGCGATCTGCTCGGCGGTGAGGAGTTCTTCGTGCTCGACGGGTCATGCCGGGACGACCAGGGCAGTTACGGCGAAGCGAGCTGGGTCCGCACCCCGATCGGCGAGGCGCCGGCGCTGCACAGCGACGGAGGGTGCCGGCTCTATGTCAAGCGCGGCCATCTGCGCGATCCGCCGCCGGGCCCGCTGGCCACAGCCACCTGAACAACGCCGCGCACGGCGCCGCGACCGTTAGGGCCGGATCAGGCCCTCGAGGATACCGAGGAAGCGCTCGGCCGGGTCGGGCTGCTTCGGCTCGGCGGGCTCGGCCTCGGGTGCCGGCGGCGCCAGGCGCGGCACCAGGTCCGGCACCAGCTTCCGCAAAGCACCCTGCGCCGCCCTGCCGACTAGGTATTGCTGGATCTCGTCGACATTGACGATGCGGATGTTGGGCTCACTGAGGGGGCCGTTCTCCTGCACCACGATGCCGGGAAAGTCGGCGTGTGCCGGCAGGGTCACGTCCGCCTCGATATTGATCAGCCAGCGCGGCAGATCGACGGCGCCGGAGAACTCGACCGCCGCGCACTCCGGCTCGAGCCGCTGCTGCGGTAGGTTCGCCACCCCGCGCTCGAGGGTGAAGTGCCCGGTGAAGTCGCCGACCCGGGTCTCGTCGCCCTGGGAGGAGGCGGCGAACAGGCCGAGGAAGCCCTCGATGCCGCGCAGATTGTCGAGCTGCTCACTAATGCCGCAGACGTCGACGCCGGTGACCACGGCGTCGGTGAAATCCACGCGCCCGTCGCCGGCGAGGTTGGAGATGAGCTCGAATTCGTTGCGGCCTGTAGCCGACACCGTGACATCGGCGTCGAGCCGGCCCGATACGACCTCGACGCCGGAGACCGGGAACAACAGCTCCAGGATGCCGCCGACCATGCCGCCGGCCCCGTTTCCCTGGGAGGCGCCGGTGAGCGCGGCGGCATCGGCACCCTCGACGCGCAGGGTGACGCCGGCCTCGGGCACCCCCCGCGACGCCAGCCGCGCCGTCATCGTCACCTCGCCGCCATAGGCGCGGCCGGCGAGTCGGCGCAACTCGAACACCCCGTCGGCGATCTCGAGCTCCGCCTCCGTCGCCTCGACCCGGTACGGACCGTAGGAGACCGCGGGCGCACTCAGGGCGAGGCGCGCGTCCACCGCCCTCAGGATGGACAGATCGATAGGCTCGCGCGACCAGCGTGTCGCTTCGCGCCCGGCTCCATTCGTCGCCCCGGCGGCCAGGAACCAGTCGAGGACGAGCTCGCTCGCCGCCAGACGCGCCTCGAGCCGCGGTCGCACGCCGGCCACCAATGCCAGCGAAGCCTCGCCCTCGACGCTGACCGGCCCCAGCGTGCCGGCGAGGTCGCGCAGTGCAATGCCGTCGGCGTCGTAGCCGAGTCGACCGTCGAGTTTGAGCCCGCCCGCTGCCGCCAGGGCCGGCTCGAAATCGGGAGCGAAGACCTGCACCAGCCGCACCAGGTCCGGGTGGGCCACGGCGAGGGTCAGGTTGGCCGCCGGCACCGCGTCGAGGCCGGTCACGGCGCCTTCCAGAGCGAGCGTCCCCTCATCCATGCCGAGGGTCAGGTTTACAGCCGCCTCGCTCCCGCCGCCCACGAGGGTTCCGTCCAGACGCATGGGCACGGAGGGGCCGGCTCCCGGCCCGTCGCCGGCGAGGGCGGCGGTCAGTGCGGCGAGGCTCGGGTGGCGGGCGCTGAGGGCGAGGTTGTAATGCGGCGCCGTGTCGAGGGCCGAGACCGTACCCTTGGCCTCGACGCGGGCACCGAGGGCATCCAACTCGGCACCGAACTCGAGGCGGTCGAGATCGCCTTCGAGTCGCGCTTCGAGGGTCGTTGCGTCAAGGTCCAAGGGCGGCTCGAGCCCGACGAGCCGCAAGAGTGCGCTCGGGTCGGGCGCCTCCAGGGACACATCGAAATCCACCGCCGGGTCACCGCCGAGTTCGGTGATCTTGCCCGTGATCGCGACCCTGCCGCCGGCGAGGTCGCCGATGGCGGCCTCGCGCAGCTCGAGCGCACCGCCCCTGAGCGTGCCATCGAGCCTTACGTCCCGGGCGGTGACCCCGGCAAAGCTCAGGCTGCCGGCGTGCAAATTGAGGATCGCATCGAAGCGGTCCAGCGCCGCCAAGGCCCGCAGGCGCTCCCGCAGCGCCGCCTGCGGCGGCCCGGCGCCGCCGGCGGCCGGTCTGCCATTGGCGCCGTCCGACAGGTAGGCGCCGAGATCGAGCTTGTCGAGCGACAGCCCGATGCCGAATCCGGGCCGCGCGCGCAAGGCGATGGCAACGCCGCCGAGCAGGCGCGATACGTCGACTTGGACATCGATGTCGGTCACGGTGATGTCGGTAGGGGTCGCCTTGATGCTTGCCTGGGCCTCGAATTTGCGCAGCCGCCCGGGTGGGACCTCGGAGACGTCCACGTCGAGCCATTGCAACAGGCCGCGGAAATTGTCGGAACTGGCCTCGACCTGGCCTTCGAAGACCGGGGCGCCGTCGCGCGCGGCGACGGTGCCAAACATGGATACGGCCGAGCCGCCCGGCAGCAGGGCGCTGGCCTGGTTCAAGGTCAGTTCGCCGTCGGCGAGCTCGCCGGCAATCTTCACCTGCCGCACCATGGTCGCGTTGTGAATCACCGCGTCGGCCTTGATCTCGAAAGCCGCGGTCATACCGGTGGGCAGCGCGAAGCCACCCGCCGTCGCTCGCTGGGGTCGGCCGCGGCCCGCTCCCGGCGGTGATTGACCCGCCGCCGCCGCCCGCAGCGCATCCATGTCCACTTGACCGATATTGAGGATCACGTTCGCCCGCGGCACCTGGCCAAGAGCCACGTCGATCACGCCGGTTCCGGTGATGCTGCCGAGCCTAAAGGTCAGGTCGTTGAGTGCCACCGCATCGGCCGAGGCGGCGACGGTGCCGTCCAGCTCCAGCGGTCGGGCCAGATATGAGCACGCGGCGGCGCCGCTGTGGCAGGGCAGCGTCGTCGCCAGGTCATGGCTGCCCGCCTTCAGCTTGCCGGTGACGCGCGGCTTGTTGGGAAAGCCGGAGAGAAAGCCGTTGAATTCGGCCGTGCCGGCGCCGGCGGCGGTGCCTAGCACCAGGCTCAGTGGGATCGCCTTGTCCTCGACCAGGCGGCCGAGTCCGAACTCCGCCTGCAGCGACATGCCGCCGGCCTGCATCTCGCCCTTGGCGCGAAAGGGGCCGGCGAGGGAGGCGGCGACGACGACGGCGTTGATATTTTCGATGCGCTCGACCGTGCCTGTCGTCGCATCCTGATAGATCAGGGTGCCGTCCTGGATGCGCACGTCATTGAGCTCGACCATGAACGGCAGGCCGGCAACGGTGGTGCCGCCCCGAGGCACTGCCTGGCGCGGCGGCGCCGTGACGTCAAACTGCCAATTGGCGCGCCCGTCCGCCAGCCGCTCCAGAACGATCGTGGGCTCGACCAGGATCACCGAGTCGACCGCGATGCGGCCCTCGAACAGGGGCGCCAGCGCGACCCGGACCTCGACCGCCACGAGGTTGACCATGTCCTGCGTCTCGGACCCGGGGAGGTTGGCCAGGCGCACGCCCGCCGCCGTCAGGGTCGGGGTCGGTAGGATGCGCAGCGACAAACCGCCGTCGATGCGCACGGGCCGCCCCGTCGCCGCAGCGAGCTCGGCCGTGACCCGGCCCTTGTGGGCGTTCCAGTCGACGAAGCTGGGGACCACCAACAGGGCGCCGACCGCGACGACGGGCAATACGACTATGGCGATCAGTACCTTGCGCAAGGAGGCGGTCTCCCGATTTAGGGGGCGACGGGCACGCGACTCGCCCACTGGGCCACGGCGCCGAGGCGGCCGGGTGCCGGCGGCACGCGCGCGGCCACACGTCGTCGGAGACAGTTCATCGAGGGTGCTTGGCGCCGAACCACAGTCTCACCGGCGATACAACGTCGCGCACCGCTACCGAATGTAGAGATCAAAACCGCGCAACGTCCGAGGTCCTGAGGGATACTTGGCCGCCAAGCCGGCCGCCACTTCCTAGCACGCGCGTGCCCAAAGTGTAACAAAATTTCTGGCCGCCATAGGCCGCCCGCCGTCGCTCGGCGCGCAGAATACAAGACGAATGCACCCGAGCCGCCGGCGCGGTAATGTACGGGTATCTACGATTTCCGGCAGCGATCGATGACTGAGAGGTTACAAGGCCACGATCGCACCCCCAGAGGCTTTTCCGGTCATATGGACGCAATTCTGTTGTGCCCGCGAGGCGGCAGGCCGCAAGGCGTCTGGCGAAGCGCGATGCGAGGCATCGGGCGAGGCAGACAACGCCGCGGATGCCCCTCGCGGGACAACCCGAAGGGACAGGCCCTTTTGGGCCAGGGCGGCGTCAAGCACCTTGACCGTAGCTT
>JAZFQY010000009.1:0-6367 GCA_036445355.1 Alphaproteobacteria bacterium | reverse complement strand
CGAGGCGCCGCCGGAGGAGCTGGACGCGGCGATCCTCTACGCACCGGTAGGGGCGCTTGTGCCGACGGCGCTGGCCGCCGTGCGCAAGGGCGGCACAGTCGTTACCGCCGGCATCCATATGAGCGACATTCCCGCCTTCCCCTACCGCCTCCTGTGGGGCGAGCGCACGCTCAAGTCGGTGGCCAACCTGACCCGCCGCGATGGCGAGGAGTTCCTCGCCCTGGCGCCCAAGGTGCCGGTCAGGACCGAGGTGGTGCCCTTCCCGCTGGAGCAAGCCAACGAGGCGCTGGACCGGCTGCGCGCCGGGCGTATCCGCGGCGCCGCGGTGCTGTTAACCGGCGCGTGAGACAGCGCGTCTAGGTTTGCCGTGCAATTGCATCCGCTTTTCGAGCGTGGAACACTGGCGCCAACCGGCAAGAGGCCTCTATGACCGACATCACGGCCTTGGACGCGCCAACGGCGCCGGTGGCGTTCGTCGGCCGGCGGTGGCACCTGTTTGGGCTGGTGCTGCGCAATTCCCTGTTCAACCTGCTGACTCTCGGCATCTACCGGTTTTGGGCCAAGACCCGGCTCCGGCGCTATTTCTGGCACGGCGTCGCAATCGACGGCGAGGCGCTGGAATACACCGGCCGGCCGGTGGAGCTTCTGATCGGGTTCCTGATCGTGCTCGCGGTGCTGGTGCCGCTTGGTATCGTCTATAGCGGCTTCGGCGCGTTCCTGGCCGCCAATGACACCGTGGCCGCATCGTTCCTCGACTTTGCCTATCTCGGCGTCCTCTTCGTGCTGACCCCGTATGCCCTTTACCGCGCCCGCCGTTATCGCCTCACCCGTACCTTGTGGCGCGGCGTGCGCTGCGGTCAGGATGGCTCGCCCGTGCGCTATGCGTTTCTCAGCATCGGGCTGTGGCTGCTCAACCTAGTCACGCTCGGTCTCGCCTATCCGTGGATGCGCACCGTGCTGCAACGCTTCAGAATGAACAACACGCGATTCGGCAGCCGGCATTTCACATTCGACGGTACCGGCGGCGCCTTGTTTCTGTTCTGGTTGCCCGTGGTCGTGTGCGTCTTCGGTGGCACCGCCCTAGTCCTGCTGGGCTTGTGGGAGCCGTTAAAGTTCGCTTTTGAACACATCGAATTGTTCGAAGAGGACGTGCTTTCCGTTATTCCGTCCGAGACGTTCGATCGCATGCAACTGAGCATCGGAGGCGCGCTGCTTGTACTTGCCGCGATTCTGTTATTTTCCTACCGGGTCCGGGAATTTCGCTACTTCGCGTCGGTGACCAGACTCGGCAAGGCCGAGTTTCGTTCGCAACTTCGGCTCGCGCGCGTGCTTCTGATCGGAATTGGATATTATGCCCTGTTCGCGCTAATGCTGCTCATCGTCCTGGTCCTCGTCGGCGGCCTAGCCATCGGGTTCGAGACGGGCACGGAGACCGCTTCCCCCGTTTTGTCGGAGAACCAGGCGGCCGCGCTCGGATTTGCAACGCTGCTGCTCTATCTAGTGGCCTTGCCGGCGGTCAAATACGTGGCATTTTACCACCCCTTAGTGCGCCACGCGTCCGGCACGCTCCAGGTCTCGAACATGGACCACGTCGCGACCATCGTTCAGGAAGTCCACGACCAGCCGCGCTACGGCGAGGGGCTTGCCGACGCCCTCGACGCCGATGTCGGCGTGTTCTGAGACATGTCCGAGTTCGTCGCCAGCTACAATGACGGCCGCACGGCGGCGACGCGTCCGGTGCGCGTGCGCATCGACGCGCTCGGGCTGGACATCCGCGACGAGGCCGGCGCGCCGGTCGCCCGCTGGCCGGCGGAGGAGGTGCATCTGGTCGATCGGCCCGGCGCCGGGCGGCCAATCCGCCTGATGCGCGACTTCGAGGGCGGCGAGCGGCTGCTGGTGACGGATCACCGCGCCCTCGCCCATCTGCAAGAGAACTGTCCCAAGCTCGGCCGCATGCTGCCCGGCCTGTCCCGCCACTGGCGGCCGATCCTCATGTGGGGCGCGGCCGCGGCGGTGGCGGTGGTGCTGATCTTCAAGGTCGTGATCCCCGCGACGGCGGATTTCATCGCCCAGGCGATCCCGGCGGAAACCGAGGAGGCCTTCGGTGCGGCGCTGGCGGAGCAGGTGGTGGACTTCCTGGCGGCGCGTTCCAGTAGCGGCGCCGCGGTGTGCACCGGAGCGGCGGGAATGGCCGGCCTGGCGGAAATCGTCCGACGTCTCGAGGGTCCGGCGGCCAGCCACGTGCCGATCACGGTGCGCGTGCTCGACCTGCCGGTGGTCAACGCCTTCGCCCTGCCCGGCGGGCAGATCCTGGTCTTCCGCGGGCTGATCGACTTCGCCCACGGCCCGGAGGAGGTGGCCGGCGTGCTGGCGCACGAGATGGCACACGTGGTACGGCGTCACCCGGTCCAGATTTGGGTCAAGGTCGCCGGTGCGGGCGCGCTCATCGGCCTGCTCGTCGGCGACGTGACCGGGGGCGCGGTCATCGCCGGCGTCGCCGAAATCATGCTACGCGCATCCTACAGCCAGGAACTGGAGCGCCAGGCCGACGCCATCGCCCTCGACCTGCTCGCCGCGGCGGAGATCGACGCCGGGCCCCTGGCCGATTTCTTCGACCGCCTGCCGGGCATCGCCGAGGAGCTGGAGGGCATTTTGTCGGCGCTCTCGACCCATCCGCCGTCGCCGCAGCGCTCGGCCATGATCCGGGCCAATGGGCAGCGGCTCGGTCAGGCGTTATCCCCCGAACAATGGCGCGCGCTCGGCCGCATCTGTGATTAGGCGGCGCACATGACTGTCGCCGCGGCCCGACGTGACGGGAGCCTGGTCCAGGAGGCGCGCATCCTCGCCCTGGTCGGCGCCGGGCATTTCTTCGCTCATTTCTACATCATCGTGCTGCCACCCCTGTTTCCGCTCCTGCACCAGGAGTTCGGCGTCAGCTACGCGGCGCTCGGCCTGATCATGACGGCGATGCACGTCGCCACCGGCGTCACCCAGGTGCCGGTCGGCATCCTCGTGGACCGCTTCGGGTCGCGCCGGCTGCTGGCGTTGGGACTCCTGATGATGGGCGGTGGCATGGCGCTGGCCGGCATCGCCGGCAGCTACTGGTCCCTGGTTGGCTTCATGGCCGTGGTCGGCATCGGCAACAGCGTCTTCCACCCCGCCGACTACGCCATCATGGCGGCCAAGATCGACCATCGCCGCCTCGGTCGCGCCTTCAGCATTCACACCTCCTTGGGTCATGTCGGCTGGGCGCTGGCGCCGGTGATTGTCGGCGGCCTGACGGCGCTGTGGAGCTGGCGCGCGGCGCTGGTCGTGGTCGGCCTCGCCGGCCTCGCGGTCATGGCCGCAGTCCTGTACCAGGGCCGCAGCCTCGACATCGACGCCGCCCGTTCCGACACGCCGCCATCGCGCGGAGCCGCGGCGCCCAAGAGCCGCTGGGCGCTGCTCACCTCGGCGCCGATGCTTCTGTTCTTCGCCTTCATGGTCCTCGCCTCGATGGTGAACAGCGGCATTAACAATTTCTCGGTGAGTGTCCTGGTGAGCCACTATGGCGTCTCCCTGGGCGGCGCCACCGGCGTGCTGACCGCCTACCTGACGGCGAGCGCCGTCGGTATCCTCCTGGGTGGCGTCATCGCCGACCGCGTGCGCCGCCACGAGCTGGTCCTGATGGTGGGCTTCCTCTTCAGCGCCGGTCTTCTGGCGCTGGTGGCGAGCGTGCCCCTGCCGTTCATTGCCATCGGCGCCGTGTTCGTCCTCGCTGGCGGCGTGTTGGGGAGCATGCGGCCGTCGCGCGACATGATGGTGACGGCCATCGCCCCCGTCGGCGCCGTGGGTACGGTGTTCGGCTTCGTCACCATGGGGCTCAATGTCGGCGGCGCGGTGGCGCCGGTGTTCTTCGGCTGGCTCATCGACCGCGGCTCGGCCACGTGGGTGTTCTATGCCGCCGCCATCCTGATGCTACTGGCGCTCGTGAGCGCCGCAGCGGCCAAGGCCCGCTCCGTTCCCGTCCCGACGCGAGGGTGACGCGTGCGTCTCGCATAAGGACGGGGCCTCGGCTACCCTGGTCACGTGTTGGCGGCGGGAGGGGCCGGGCGTGGATGACGGGTTGCATGGTGGCGAGGCGCCGGCGATCGCCTGCATCGGCGGCGCCCACCTCGATCGCAAGGCGCGCCTCGCGGGCACGGTGCGGCTAGGCTCGTCCAATCTCGTAACAGTTTCCGGGGCGGCCGGCGGCGTGGCGCGCAACGTCGCCGAGGCCCTGGCGCGGCTCGGCCATGCGGTGTCGCTCTTTTCCGCCGTCGGCCGTGATGACGAAGGGGAGGCGCTGCTGGCGGCGCTGGCGGCGCTGGGTGTCGGCGTCGCGCATGTGCGCCGGGCGCAGGCGCCGACCGGGTCCTACACCGCCGTCCTCGATCGCGACGGCGCCCTGGTCCTCGGCCTCGCCGACATGGCCATCTACGACGCCCTCGACCCCGCCTGGGCCGACGCCACGGCGGCGGATCTGAGTCGGCACCCGATCTGGGTCGTGGACGCCAATCTGCCCGGCCCCACGATCGAGCGGCTGCTGCGGCACAAGGGGCGGGCGCGGGTCTTCGCCGACCCGGTGTCGGCGGCCAAGGCGAAACGGCTGCTGCCCGTGCTCGGGCAGTTGGATGGGGTCTTTCCGGATCGCGCCGAAGCGGCGGCGCTGAGCGGCTTGGCCGTCGAGACGGCCGAGCAGGCGCTGACGGCGGCGCGCGCCATCCGCGCCCGGGGGCCGGATACGGTCCTCGTTAGCTTGGGCGCCGAGGGACTGGCCGTGGCGCGCCCGGGTGAGGAAGCGGTGCTGCCGGCGCCGCCGGCGCGGGTCGTGGACGTGACCGGGGCCGGCGACGCGCTGATCGCCGGCTATTTGCATGGTCTGCTAACGGCGAACGCGGGCGTCCGATACGGCCTCGCCGCCGCCGGCCTGGCGCTGGCCTGCGAAGAGGCCGTGCCCCCCGACCTGACCCCGGCGCGCCTGGCCCGCGCCGCGGGACTGGCGCCGGCGGCGGAGTGAGGGCGGTGCACGACGCTCTCGACCTCAACGACGAGGTCGCCGCCGCCCTCGCCGACGGGCGCCCGGTGGTCGCCCTGGAGTCGACCCTAATCGCCCACGGATTGCCGCACCCGCGCAATTTGCAGACGGCCTCGCAGGTGGCCTCCCTGGTGCGCGCCGGCGGTGCCGTGCCGGCGACGGTGGGGATCATCGGCGGCCGCATCAAGGTCGGGCTCGATCGCGACGAGATAGAGCGGCTAGTTGCAGGGGCGGCCAAGGTGAGCCGCGCCGACATGGCGCCGGTGCTCGCCCGCCGCGGCCTCGGCGCGACCACGGTCGCCGCGACCATGGTCTGCGCGGCGCTCGCCGGCATTCGCGTGTTGGTCACCGGCGGCATCGGCGGCGTGCATCGCGGCGGCGAGGCGAGTCTGGACGTCTCCGCCGACCTGGGAGAGCTGGCGCGCCGGCAGGTGGCGGTGGTGTGCGCCGGCGCCAAGTCGATCCTCGACCTCGGCCGCACCCTCGAGGTGCTGGAGACCGAGGGCGTGCCGGTCATCGGCTACCGCACCGACACATTCCCCTCCTTCCATGTGCGCGACAGCGGGCTCGAACTGGCGGCGCGCGTGGACACGCCGGGCGAGGCGGCGTCGGTCATGGAAGCCCAGTGGCGCCTGGGCCTGGGCGGCCTCGTATTCGCCGCGCCGGTGCCCGAGGAAGCGGCCCTCGACGCCGCCGAGGTCGAGCGCCTGGTCGCCCACGCCGAGGCCGATGCCGCGATGCACGGCGTCGCCGGCAGGGCGCTGACGCCCTACCTTCTGGGGCGCCTGGCGGAGCTCAGCGGCGACCGCACCGTCGCCGCCAACATTTCCCTCATCGAGAATAACGCCAGCATCGGCGCCGCCATCGCGGCCGCCTACGTCGCGGGCAACTGAGCGCGGCGGTGCCGAGGAACGCTTTGTCTACGCCGTCGGCGACGCACCTGCCCGCACGCTTCGCCGGCTGGTTCACGGCACGCGGCTGGACGCCGCACGCGCATCAGTTGGAGATGCTGGCGGCGGCGCAGGCCGGCGCCTCGGCACTGCTGATCGCCCCCACCGGCGGCGGCAAGACCCTGGCCGGCTTCCTGCCTAGCCTGGTCGAACTCGCCGAGCGCCTGGCGGCAGGCGAGAGCCCCGGCCTGCACACCCTCTATATCTCGCCGTTGAAAGCGTTGGCGGTGGACGTACACCGCAATCTGGAGCAGCCCATCGCTGAGATGGGCCTGCCCATCAACGCCGAAACCCGCACCGGCGACACGCCGACATCGAAGCGCCAGCGTCAGCGGCGGCGCCCGCCGCACCTGCTGATGAC
>JAZFQY010000008.1:0-3887 GCA_036445355.1 Alphaproteobacteria bacterium | reverse complement strand
TCGCCGCCGAAGCGGCCGTCGCGCCAGGCGAGCGCCGCCTTGAGGCCGTCGCGGCGCAGGATCTCGCGGAAGGTGCGGCCGTCGGGGGTCGACAGGTTCTCGACCTCGACGTCGATGTCGAGCGCGGCGTTGAGCGCCTCGCGCATGCCCATGATGTCGCAGGTGCGGTTGACCGCGCGCTTCACCAGCGCCACCTTCTCGGGCTCCATCACGGCGATGTCGCGCGCCATGGCGAGCGCGGCGTCGAGGTGCCCGCCCTCGGGCGCCACCTGGTTGATGAGCCCGATGGCGAGGGCGCGTTCGGCCGGCACGCGGTCGTTGCCGGTGAAGAACAGCTCCTTGGCCTGCTTGGGTCCGGTGAACCACGGCATCAGCATGGCGACGATGCCCGAGCCGAAGCGCAGCTCGGGCTCGCCGAACATGGCGCCCTCGGCGGCGACGGTGATGTCGCAGGCGAGCGCCAGCTCGCAGCCGCCGGCGATCGCGTAGCCGTGCACCGCCGCGATGGTTGGCTTGGGGCTCTCCCAGAAGCGCAGGATGACCTCGAAGTCGCGGGTGAGCACCGCCCGCCAGTCGGCGACGCCGCGCTCGTTCTTGCCGTCGACGTCCTCGGTGAGGTCGAAGCCGGCCGAGAACGCGCGCCCCGCGCCGGTGAGCACGATGACGCGCACGCGCTCGTCGGCCTCGGCGTCGTCGAGCGCAGCGTTGATCTCGTCGATCATGCGCCCGCTGATGGCGTTGAGCTTTTCCGGCCGGTCGAGGGTGAGGACGCCGATCGGTCCTCGGCGTTCGAAGGTGATGGTTTCGTAGGTCATTGTTTTTCCGTGTAAATATATGTCGCCCCCAGCGCTTCGAGGCCGCTCGGGCCGAGTGTTCCCGATCGGCCGACGCCGCGTCAAGCGGCGGGGCGCCCAAGCCTCCGTCGGCAAGCGCGCGGCGCCGCTGCCCGTGGAATGGGATCGGGACGACCAACAGCCTAATTAATAGGCAAGCAAAATATTTGCCTATTAATTAGGCGAATAACTGGGTGCCGCCGGCTCGCCCCGATCGCGGTGGTGGGTAATTTTTCTCCATGTTTCCAATCGCTTGGCCGTCATACTCGAACCTGGCACGGTTCTTGATAGGGGCAAGTAGGGCGGGGCGCACCCTCGTCGACGAGCGGGGCGGGAATGCCCGGCGTTTTTGATGGGAGGGCGACATGATGCGAGTGTCTGTGAGACGGTTGGCGATCGGTTGGGCGGTGGGGCTCGCCGCCCTGGGCGTCGCGGGGCCGGCCTTCGCCGAGGTGAGCGGCGAGACGGCGTACATCCTCAACACTTTTTCCTTCCTCGTGCACGGGTTCCTGGTGATGTGGATGGCCGCGGGCTTCGCCATGCTCGAGGCGGGGCTGGTGCGCTCGAAGAGCGTGGCGACGATCCTGTTGAAGAACGTGACGCTGTTCTCGATCGCCGGCATCGCCTACTACCTGGTCGGCTACAACCTCATGTACGACGGCGTCGACGGCGGCTTCGTCGGCAGCTTCACGCTGTGGGGAGGCGACGATTCGGCGGCGCTCGCGGGCGATTTCGCGGCCGGCTACGCCTCGGCGTCGGACTGGTTCTTCCAGATGGTGTTCGTCGCCACCGCGGCGTCGATCGTCTCAGGCGCGCTCGCCGAGCGCATCAAGCTGTGGCCGTTCCTCGCCTTCATCGTCGTGCTCACCGCGGTGATCTATCCGGTGCAGGGCGCGTGGCAGTGGGGCGGCGGCTGGCTTTCCGAGCTCGGCTTCGCCGACTTCGCCGGCTCGACGATCGTCCATTCGGCCGGCGGCTGGGCGGCGCTCACCGGCGCCATCATCCTCGGCGCGCGCCGCGGCAAGTACGGCCCCGACGGCGGCATGCACCCGATGCCCGGCTCGTCGCTGCCGCTGGCCACGCTCGGCACCTTCATCCTGTGGCTCGGCTGGCTCGGCTTCAACGGCGGCTCGCAGCTCGCCCTCGGCTCGGCGGCCGACGCCACGGCGATCGCGGTCATCTACGTCAACACCACCATGGCCGCGGCCGGCGGCGTCATGGCGGCGGTGCTGCTGACCCAGGCGCTCTACCGCAAGGTCGACCTCACCATGGCGCTCAACGGCGCACTCGCCGGGCTGGTCAGCATCACCGCGGGCCCCGACACGCCGGCGGTCGGCGAGGCGATCCTCATCGGCGCCGTCGGCGGCGTGCTCGTGGTCGCCTTCGTGCCGCTGCTCGACCGGCTCAGGATCGACGACGTGGTCGGCGCCATCCCGGTGCACCTGATCGCCGGCATCTGGGGCACCATGGCGGTGCCGCTCACCAACGCGGGCGCGAGCTTCGCCACCCAGGCGATCGGCGTCGTCGCCATCGGCGCCTTCGTCGCGGCGGCGAGCACGCTCGTCTGGCTGACGCTCAAGGGCGTCATAGGCTTGCGCCTGAGCGAAGCGGAAGAGGCCATGGGCCTCGACCAGGCCGAGCTCGGCATGCTCGCCTACCCCGAGTTCGGCCCGGCGTCCGAGAGCCTGTAGGTGGCGGGGCCCGGATAACCGGGTCGAGCCTCGAAGCGGCCGGCCCCGGGCTTCGACACGCCCGGGGTGAGGCCCTCATGGCTCGAGCCCGTCGCGCCATGAGGACCGGGACCCACCCACTGAAGTGATAGCCCGTATTTCAGGATGGGCTCGGCGGCTCGTTCGTGGTGCGCGATGATCAAGGGGTCGATTTTCCGACTGGCGCCTCAAGCTGAAATCCCCGGGCAGCGACGTTTCATCCCATGGCAGCCTTTTTTTGCGCCGCCCGGCCACGGCCAAGTGGCCGAAACCCGGCAAAATTGGATGGGCGATTGCCTCAGAGGTATCGGAAAATCTTGCACATTGATCGTGTCGTTGACGAGGTATCTCCCGTAGACCATTGATATAGAAAAATTTCGTCTCCTGGCACACGATTTGCGTTCGAGACAGGAAAGGTCTGCATGGGCAATGCCCGTAGCGGCAAGCCCGTAGCATTCGCGTCGTCCCGGAGGGCAATCAGGAGAGCCTCTATGAGTAAGGCCAGGTTCGGCCGCCGCAGCAAGCGACTCGACATCGGCGCCTGGTGTTTCGCCGCGTTCGATTCGCGCCGGTATTCAAGGCCACGATATGAGGGGCATGTTCGCCTCGCGCCCGGTCTGCCACGGTCGATCGAAGCGACTTAGCTCGTATACTCATAAACGAGAGTTGGGTTATGGGCGAGTCGCCGATGTCGGCTTTAGAGCAAACACCGGCCGCAAATCTGCGCATTTGGGCACTTCCGCCTGTAGCCAAACTCGCAAGTTCGCCGCGGTCCAAATCCCGTCAGCCGAAAGGCTCAAATCGACCCAAAGCCGTCATCCGCCTATGTAGCTAGTTCGCTCCAAACCGGTCTCACTTCAACGGTTGTGGCACTTGCTGTGTCGATCGCTTCCTCTATTTCGCCACTACCAGATTAAATGGTTTGACAAATTAGTAAGCCATAGCTTACGGTTAGTCATGGCTTACGCAGAAATTCTTTCAGCATTGGCAGACCCAACCCGCCGGCACATCTTCGAGGCGTTGCGCGAGCAGCCTAAGACCGTGGGTGAGTTGGCGCAAGGCCAGCCAGTGAGCAGGCCTGCCGTGTCGCAACACCTGAAGGTGCTTGAGTTCGCGAGATTGGTCAGTGTGGAGCCACAGGGTAATCGTCGCTTGTATTCAATCAAGCGCGGTGGGTTGGATGATCTGTGGCAGTATCTGGAGAGTTTTTGGTCAGATGCCTTGTCTGCTTATGGCGCTGAAATTGCGCGACGCATGAAAAACAAATAAGAGAACATGGTGCTCGATCCGATCATTAAAACAATTGAAGTTCCCTGCAGCCAAGAAAAGGCATTCGGGGTGTTTG
>JAZFQY010000007.1:0-5294 GCA_036445355.1 Alphaproteobacteria bacterium | reverse complement strand
AACGCGCACCGCCTACTCCCCCGCCGGCGTCTCGCCGCGGCTCGTCTGTGCCCAGCCTATATGCTCGCCGCCGTCGAGGGCGATCATCTGTCCAGTCAGGCTCGGCGTCGCCAGGATGAACTGGATGGCGGCGGAGATTTCCGCCGTGTTCGAGCCGCGTCCCAGGGGCGTCGCCGCCGTCTGGCGCGCGAACTGCGCATCGCTCTGGCGCGGACTGCGGATGGTCGGTCCCGGGCCGATGCCGACGACGCGGATGCGTGGCGCCAGCGCCAGCGCCATGGTCTGGGTGAGCGTCCACAGGCCGGCCTTGCTCACGGTGTAGGAGACGAATTGCGGCGTCAGGTTCCACACACACTGGTCGAGGATATTGACAACGACGCCGTCGGCGTCGGCGGGCAATTGGCGGGCGAAGTTCTGCATCAGCACGAACGGCGCGCGCAGATTGGTCGCCATGTGTCGGTCCCAGGACTCGCGGCTGGCCTCGAGGGCGTCGTCCGGCTCGAAGCGCGCGGCGTTGTTGATCAACAGCCCGAGGGGCCCCAGGGCCTCGGCGGCGCGGGCCAGCAGCGCCTTGACCTCCGCCTCCCTGGCGAAGTCTGCCTGCAACGCATGCGCACGGCCGCCCTCCTGCTCGATCCTGCCGACCAGGTCGGCGGCCTCCGCCTCGGAGGCGTTGTAATGCACCGCCACGGCCCAATCCTGGCGCGCCAGGTCGAGGGCGATGGCGCGGCCGATGCGCTTCGCCGCGCCCGTGACCAGCGCGGCGCGCGGGTAGCCCAGGGGATAGCTGGGGCTCATGGCGGTAACTTGTCCCCTCCCTGGCCTCCCGGCAAGGGCGATGCCGCGCGCGCCGATCTGCGGCGCCGCGCCGGGCGCCCGGGCGAGGCGGCGGCGCGCTACCGGCGGGCGCTCAGCCTCACCGAAAGCGCGGCGGAGCGGGCGTTCCTGGAACGCCGCCTGGCGCAAAATACGGGCTGAGCCGGTTCCGTCGAGGCTCGGCGCCGCGCTCGTTCGAATGTGACCGATGCGTCGTCTATTGCCCGTTGCGCCCGCCAAATGGCGGGCGCAGAGTACCCCGAATTGGATCGTCTACCTGGCGAGACTCCCATGGCAAGAGCAACGAATTCGGGGAGGCGGGGGCTACTGGAACGACTGGCCGAGGGCGCGGTCATCTGCGCCGAGGGCTACCTGTTCGAGCTCGAGCGCCGCGGCTATCTGCAATCCGGGGCGTACGTGCCTGAGGCGGTGCTCGAGCATCCCGACGTGGTGCGCCAACTGCATCGCGAGTTCGTGCGCGCCGGCTCAGACGTGGTCGAGGCGTTCACCTATTACGGTCACCGGGAGAAGCTCCGGATCATCGGCAAGGAGGATCTGCTCGAGCCCCTGAACCGCCAGGCGCTGGCCATCGCCAACCAGGCGGCGGACGAGGCCGAGGGCGAGCGTCCGCTGGTCGCCGGCAACATTTGCAACACCAACCTCTATACGCCGGGCGACGCAAGGACCGACGCCGCCATCCGCGCCATGTTCGACGAGCAGGTGGGGTGGGCGGAGGAGGCCGGCGTCGATCTGATCATCGCAGAGACTTACTCCTACACCGCCGAGGCGTTGATCGCACTCGAGGTGATCAGGGAGACCGGCCTGCCGTCGGTGGTGACCATGGCGCTGCATCGGGAGCGTCGCACCCGCGAGGGCGAAACGGCGGCCGATGCCTGTCGCAGGCTGGAAGACGCCGGCGCCGATGTGGTCGGTCTCAACTGCATCCGCGGGCCGCGCACTATGCTGCCGTTCGTCCGCCAGGTGCGCGAGGCGGTGTCGTGCCACGTGGCGGCGCTGCCGGTGCCCTATCGCACGACGGACATGGCGCCCACCTTCCAGTCGCTCAGCGACCCCGACTGTCGCAGCATCCCCGACGACCGCCCGTTCCCGGTGGCGCTCGACCCGTTCGCCTGCAATCGTTACGAGATCGGCGACTTCGCGCGCCAGTCGTTTGACATGGGCGTACACTATCTCGGCGTCTGCTGCGGCAATGCGCCCCACCACACGCGCCAGATGGCCGAGGCGCTCGGCCGGCGACCGCCGGCCAGCCGCTACTCGCCGGACATGTCCAAGCACTTCGCCTTCGGCACCGATCCGAGCCTGAAGGCCCATAACGTCGCCTATGGCGACAAGCTTTGAATGACCAACAGTGATCGCGCCATGAACGACGCCCTTCCCGAATCCGTCGCCTACGTCGTCGTCGGCGCCGGCGTCCATGGCCTCAGCACCGCCTGGCACCTGGCCATGGAGCGCGCCGCCCGCGGTCAGGGCTCGGGCGCCGAGGTGATCGTCCTCGACAAGTCGGGGCCGGGCGCCGGCGCCACGGGCATCGCCTGCGGCTGCGTGCGCGGCTTCTACATGACCGAGCCGCTGCACGCGCTGATGCGCCACTCGGTGGATGTGTGGAACAGCGATCCCATCACCCTCGGCTTCCAGCAGGTGGGCTATGTCTCCTGCGGCGAGGCCAACCAGATCGCCGAGTACGAGCGCATCCATGAGAGCCAGAACAGTGTCGGCTACACATCGGATCTGTATGTGGGGCGGGACGCGCGCCGGCACCTGACCGAGATCTGGCCCGATTTCAAGCACCACTCCATCGACGTGGTGCTGCACGAGCGGCTGTCCGGCTATGCCGGCACGGCGCAGTCGGTGCAGGGGCTGACGCAGATGTGCCTGCGCCACGGGGTACGCATCTTCTCCGGTGTCGAGGTCCGGGGCTACGACGTGACCAATGGCCGCCTCACCGCGGTCGTGACCGACAGCGGCCCGGTGCGCTGCGAGGCGGCGGTGCTCGGGCTCGGCCCCTGGACGCCCCGGCACTGGCGTATGCTCGGTCTGCCCATGTCCATTGACGTCGGCTACCGTGACGGCTCGCGGGTCGCCGGCAAGGACATGTGGACCTACTGGCGCCTGGAGGAGGGCGAGGTCTATTACGATTCGCCCTACCTCGGTGCCGACGGCCGCAACCCGCCGGTCCTGCATATCGAGCTCATGACCACGCCGGTCGGCGATCCCGAGACCGGCGCCGCGCTCAAGGACAGCGTCTATGTCTATTGGAAGAACGGCAGCGAGCGAATGGACCGGCCGGGCATCCAGGGCGGTGCCATGCCGGTGATGCTGGGGTCCGAGGCGGCGGTCGAGCCCTACGGGCATGCCAACGAAACCTACCAGCCGGGTCCGGAGTTCGCCGCCTACATCACCGCCTGCATGGAGATGTTCCTGGAGCGCTTCAAGGGCGTGCGCGCCGGCTTCCGGCGGCGCAACGCGGGCGGCATCGGCGCCTTCACGCCGGACAACGTGCCGATCCTCGACTGGGTGCTGGACAACCTCTACCTGATCGCCGACTCTGGCCACGGCTACAAAATGACCGGCATCGGCAAGCTGGTGGCGCGCCATCTGGCCTCGGGCGCGGACGTGGCCGAGCTGGCGCCGTTCGCGCTCGCGCGCTTCGCCGAGGGCCGCGCCTTCGGCTCCGGCACCACCCACTCCCCGTGGGTCTGATCACCAGGCGCATCGTCGCGCTGCCGCGCACCCTGGCCTGCGCACCGGGCGCGGTGCTATAGGGTGCGGCCGAACGCGTGGCGCCGCGCGCCGGCGCATGACTGAAGTCCTGGCTGGGAACGAGCCTGCGATGCCGAAACTGACCTGCCTGCCCGACAACCGGGAGCTCGACGTCGAGGAGGGCGAGACCATCCTGGCGGCGACCCTAAGGGCCGATATCCCGCACGCCTTTGCCTGTGGCGGCCACGCCAAGTGCTCCACATGCCGGGTGTGGATCCTCGAGGGGCTGGACAATTGCGAGCCACGCAGCGAGGCGGAACGGGCGCTGACGAACCCCCTGGGCTTGAGCCCGGAGGTGCGCCTCGCCTGCCAGACCAGACTCACCGGCGACGTCAGGCTGCGCCGTCTGGTGCTCGACGAGACGGATCTCGAGATCACCAGCCAGCTCGCCAAGAAACGCCTCGGACCCACCGGCGAAAGCAAGGGCCTGGTGGTCATGTTCTGCGACATTCGCGGCTTCACCACATTTTCGGAGAACCTGTCGCCCTATGACGTGATGTTCGTGCTCAACCGCTACTTCCATAAGATCGGCGGCATCATCGAGAACAATGGCGGCTACATCGACAACTTCATCGGCGATTCGGTGATGGCGCTGTTCGGCATCGCGGAGGACGAAACAGCGCCCCTGCGCAGCGTCAAGGCGGCGGTGGAGATGCTGGAGGCCATCGACCGCATGAAGCCCTACATGGCGGCCATGTATGGCCACGGCTTCGAGGTCGGCATCGGTCTGCATTTCGGCGAGGCGGTGATCGGCACCCTGGGCACGAGCAAGACCGAGAAACTCACCGCCATCGGCGACACGGTCAACGTCGCCAGCCGCATCGAGGCGGCGAACAAGGAGGCCGGCACGCGGCTCCTGATCTCCGAGGATCTCTACGAGCTGGTCAAGGACAACGTGACCATGGATGACTTCGTGCGCGTCAAGCTGCGCGGCACCAGCGAGCGCAAGACCCTGTACGAGATCTCCGGCGTCGACGCCTCGTCGCTCGCCCCCGCAGCCGGTAGCGCGGACGACACGCGGCAGCGATTTGCCGGCCTCGACTGGGTGCGCGTGCTGGGCGAGGCGGAGCTGCCGGCGGGCGGGCGCAAGGTCGTGGAGATGGACCAGATGGACCTGCTGGTCATCCACGAGAACGGCACGCTCTACGCCATGAACAACGCCTGCCCCCACCTGAACCTGCCGCTCAACGATAGCCGGGTGACCGAGGACGGCGGCATCGTCTGCCGCTGGCACGAGAGCTGCTTCGACCTGGCGACCGGCGAGATCAGACGCTGGTGCGACGGGCTGCAGGCCGACGGCACGCCGAAGGGCATGGAGCAGCTGGGCAACATCTCCAAGAACCGGCGCCCGCTCAGCATCTTCCCGGCGCGCCTCGCCGACGGCGCCGTCTGGGTGGCGCTGGATCAGGGGTAGGGATTCGATCGGCCCACCGCCGTCAAGCGGGCGTGCTATGGCCCGCGGCGGCGGCGGCCCTTGTACCCGCCCTTGCGTCCCGGCTTGCCTCTCTGCCGGCCGACGGCGTAGCGGGCGCGCTGGGCGCGGCGCTGGCCCTCCGGCGGCAGCTCCAGCTCCTGCGCTTCCAGGCGCTTGATCTCGTCGCGCAGGCGCGCCGCGTCTTCGAACTCGAGATCCGCCGCCGCCTCGCGCATGCGCGCCTCCAAATCGGCGATGTAGGCCTGCAAATTGTGGCCGATCA
>JAZFQY010000006.1:0-14508 GCA_036445355.1 Alphaproteobacteria bacterium | reverse complement strand
CAGGCTCCGCGAGCCAGTGCCGCCGCACGCCAGGACGCTCAGATCAGATCCGGAGAGACGATGAGCGGGATTTCGCTCGGGTAATAGAGGGTGAGGCCGCTCTCGAAACTGCAGTACGACAGGCCAGTGACGTCCACGCCGGCGGCCGTGACATGGTTGTCGGCGAAGCCGGCGCCGGTCAGTGGGCTGTCGGCGAGAAGCTCGACGGACGTGCTGTCGGCGGCGGAGAAGACCACTTCTCCCGCCCCGTCGGGCAACAAATCCTCCAGGCGCAGGACCAGGGCCTCCTCGCCTTCGCTTCCCATGGGCAGGTCTTGGGCGTCCATCGGGTCAACCACCACCGCGCCGCCGGCTGGAGAGCCGGTCTTCGCGCCGCGCCGTCGGCCCGGCCCATCCAGGGACCATCGGGCCCGGCGCCTAGTCCAATCTAGACCATGGCGCGGCGGTGGCGGAACAAAATCTTGGCCGGCGCCGGAGGCGACGCGCCGCCGGCGCAATGTGGCCCAGGCATCCCGCAGGCCTCATGGCCGGCCGCGCGTGAGTAACCAATCCTTTACCAATTAATAATAATTTGGCATAGAATCAGAGCGTTGACCGAGATCGCTCCTCCGGATCACCGCCGCCCCCGCAGCCATGACGGCGCCCGGCTCGCGGCGCCCGCGCGGCTGCAGCGCCGCGCCACCACCTTAACCCGCAGCGCACCATGGCAGACGCCGACGTCCAGCAGACCCAGGGCAAGCCCGCGCCGCGGCGCGCCAAGAAACGCCGCATCAAGCGCGGCGACAGCGCGACGGGCGCCCGCTCGGCGGCAGCCAGGGGGCCCGGCGACCAAGAGACGCCGCCGGCGGACGCCGTGATCAAGAACAAAGACGTTCTGAAGCTATCGGTGCCCGAATGGCCGGTGGCGCCCTCGAGTGTGGATTTCGAGGAGCCGCTCCTGTCCTGCCTGTCGATCCTGGCGGCGTTCCTGCACCGGCCGATCTCGTCCCAGGCGCTGAGAACGGGCCTGCCGCTGCGTGCCGACGGCTTCACGCCGGAGCTGTGCGTGCGCGCGGCGGAGCGCGCCGGGCTCGCGGCACGTATCGTCCACCGCCAGGCGATCACCGACATATCGCCGGTGACGATGCCGTGCATCCTGCTGCTCAAGGGCCGCGCCGCCTGCGTGCTGCTGCGGATGGCCGGGGACGGCCGGGCGGAGATCGCCATCGCGGAAGGCGCCGGCGGCACCCAACGCGTGTCGGTCGACGAGTTGCAGAGCGAATACACGGGCTACGCCATCTTCGCCCGCGGCCGTTTTCAGTTCGACTCCCGCTCCTCGCGGATCGCGCTGGGCGAATACCGGCCCTGGTTCTGGGGCACCCTGCTCCGCTTCTGGCCGATCTATAGCCACGTCCTGCTGGCATCGGTGCTGATCAACACCTTCGTGTTGGCGAGCCCCCTGTTCATCATGAACGTCTACGACCGCGTCGTGCCCAACAACGCCATCGAGACGCTGTGGGTACTGGCGCTGGGCGTCGGAACCGTTTTCGTGTTCGAGTTCGTGCTGCGCAATTTGCGCAGCTATTTCGTCGACGTCGCCGGCAAGAACGCCGACGTCATCATCGCCACCAATCTCCTGCAACAGATCATGGCGATGCGCATGGACGAGCGGCCGGTCTCCACCGGTGCGCTTGCCGCCAACGTGCGTGAGTTCGAGGCGCTCAGGGATTTCTTCACCTCGGGCACCCTGGTCGTCCTCGTCGACCTGCCGTTCATCTTTTTGTTTGTCGGCGTGATCTATTTCATCGCCGGGCCGGTCGCCTACATTCCGCTCTTCGCCGTGCCGGTGGTCATCATGGTCGGCCTCATCCTGCAGCATCCCCTGCGCCGGGTTATGGAGCGCACGCATCAGGAGATGACGCAGAAGCACGCCATCCTGATCGAGGCGATCGACGGTCTGGAGACGATCAAGTCCTCGGCTGCGGAAAGCCGCGTGCAAGGCAAGTGGGAACAGGCGGTGGGCATGACCGCGGCATCGTCCGGTCAGGCACGCACGATCTCCACCCTCGCCACCACCTTCGCCCAGGTCACGGTGCAGTTGGTGACTGTCTTCGTCGTCGTCTACGGCGTCTATCTGATCGCCGACGGCGAGCTGACCATGGGGGCGCTGGTCGCCTGCACCATACTCACTGGGCGCGCGCTGGCGCCGCTGGGCGCCATCGCCGGCATGCTTACCCGCTACCAGCAGTCGCGCGTGGCCTTGAAGGCGCTCGACAATCTGATGAAGAAGCCGGTCGAGCGGGTTGCGGATAAGACGTACCTGAATGTGCCGCGGCTGCGCGGCAACCTCGAGTTCAAGAAAGTCTCGTTCAAGTATCCGGGGCAGGAGGTGGCCGCCCTCGACGGCCTGGCGCTGCGCATACAGACCGGCGACCGGGTCGGCGTTCTCGGTCGCATCGGCTCCGGCAAGACAACCCTCGGGCGCCTGGCCATTGGCCTCTACGAGCCAGCCGACGGTGCGGTGCTAATGGACGGCACCGACCTGCGCCAGATCGACCCGGCCGACCTGCGCCGCAATGTCGGCTATGTGGCGCAGGACAACTACCTGTTCTTCGGCACCGTGCGCGAAAACATCGCCTTCGGCGCGCCGCACGTGGACGACCAGGCGATCCTACGCGCCGCGACCATCGCCGGCGTTACCGACTTCCTCAAGGGCCACCCGCTGGGCTTCGACCTCCAAGTCGGCGAGCGCGGCATGTGCCTGTCCGGCGGCCAGCGCCAAGCGGTCGCCATCGCCCGCGCCCTCATTCAGGACCCGCCCATCCTCCTGCTCGACGAGCCGACGAGCAACATGGACAATGCCTCCGAGGCGCGCTTCCGCCAGCGCCTGGTCGACATACTTCCCGGCAAGACTCTGGTCCTCGTCACCCACCGTAGCTCGCTCCTCGCGCTCGTGGACAGGCTGGTCGTCGTCGACGGCGGCAAGGTCGTGGCCGACGGGCCGAAGGAGGATATTCTTGCAGCCCTGAAGCAGGGCCAGATCCACACGGCGCGGGCGTGAGGCGCGCCGGCGCACGGTCGCGACCAGCGGGAGGAGGCAGGCCATGCCCAAGTCGGCCGCCAGCCTGACGGCGATGGCGCACCCGAGCCGCGGCTTTGCCGCCGACCTGGCGGGTAGCGTCGGCACCGCCTGCGGCGTCCTTGGCCGCCTCCTCGCCCTGCTGTTCGCCTTTGTTGCCGGTGCGACCCTGGTCCTGTCCCTGGTGCTCGCCGGCACCGGCCAGCCGCTTTCGCTCGCCGCCGGCGAGCTCTGGTTGCAGTTGGACGGCGCCAGCCTCAATCTCGCTCAGGCCGTAATCCAGCGCCATGTCTGGGCGCCCCTATGGGAGGGCCTCCTGGTCCCGCTGCTGCGGCTGCCGGCCTGGCAGGCTCTGCTGACGGTGCTGATCGCCGCCGGCCTGCTTGCCGCGACCCTGGCCGCCCGGCCTTGGCGGCGCGTCGCGCTGCCATCCTGGCGTCTGCCGACCGTTGACCGCCACTTGGAGGAAGACATGCCGTTCATGCCGGACGTCGCCGCGGCGGTGCGGCGCAGCGGCAGCCGGTTTGCCTACATTCTGACAATCATCTCAGTGGTGTTCACCGTGAGCTTCATCGTCTGGGCCAATTTCGCGGTGCTCGACGAGGTAACCCGCGGCGAAGCAACGATCATTCCGTCGAGCCGGATTCAGGTCGTCCAGAACCTAGAGGGCGGAATCATTTCCGAGATCCTCGTGCGCGAGGGCGCCATCGTCGAGCGCGGCGACATTCTGGTTCGCATCGACAATGCCACCGCCGAATCGAACTTACGCGAGGAACGGCGGCGCTATCTGAACCTGCTCGCCACCGTCGCCCGCCTGGAGGCGGAGATCGCCGTTACGGAGATCGCGTTTCCGCGGCGGGTCATCGACGAAGCGCCGCAGGCCGTGGCCGACCAGCAGGCGCTGATGAAAGTGCGCCGGGACCAGCTCGACGCCCAGGTTTCGATCCTGCGCTCACAGGCTGACCAGCGGCGGCAGGAAATCGCCGAGATGCGCAGCCGCCAGCAACAGCTCGAGCGCAGCCTGGCCCTGGCCAAGGAGGAGCTCGACATCACGCTGCCGCTCGTGCGCCAGGGCGTCGTCGCGCGCCTCGACCTCATTCGTATCCAACGCCAGATCGCCGATCTCGCCGGCGAGCTGCGCACCATCCGCCTGAGCATTCCGCGCGCCCAGTCGGCGATGCAGGAGGCCGAGGAGCGCGTGGCAGAGCTGATCGCCTCGATGGGTGTGGAGGCGACGCGCAAGCTCAACGACCGGCGGGCGGAATTGGAGTCCCTGATCGAGGTGATGACCGCCGGGCAGGACCGGGTGATCCGCACCGAGGTGCGCTCGCCGGTGCGCGGCACGGTCAAGGAAATCAAGCACAACACGGTCGGCGGCGTCATCCAGCCGGGCGAGGATATCATGGAGATCGTGCCCTTGACCGATACGCTTCTGGTCGAGGCGCGCATCCGCCCCGCTGACATTGCCTTCCTGCGCCCGGGCCAGCCGGCCAAGGTCAAGATCACCGCCTATGAATTCTCGATCTATGGCGGTCTCGACGCCAATGTCGAGCAGATCAGCGCCGACACCATCCAGGACGAGACCGGCGAGAATTTCTACCGCATCCGGCTGCGCACCGATAAGCGGGCCCTGGTGCATCAGGGCAAGGAACTGCCTATCATCCCCGGCATGACGGCCTCGGTCGATATCCTGACCGGCGAGAAGAGCGTGCTCGACTACCTGATGAAGCCCATCCTCAAGGCGCGGGACCGCGCAATGCGCGAACGCTGAGCCGGCTCGTGGTCCCGAGATCCGCCCCCGGCTCGCCGGCCGGCGCCGATCGCTGACGCAGGGAACCGGCCGGCGTGTCGCTGCTTGAGCTCGTCGTCCAGGCGCTGGTCCAGGGCATCACCGAGTTCCTGCCGGTAAGCTCCGCCGGACATCTGATCCTGGTGCGCGAGGTCCTGGGCTGGCCCGACCCGGGGCTCGACTTCGACGTCGCCGTGCACGTCGGCACACTGCTGGCGGTAGTGGTCTATCTGCGCCATGACGTGCTGCGTCTCGCCGTCGGCTTGTTCCGGTTGCTGCGCGGTCGCCGCAGTGCCGAGACCCGCTTGGTGCTGCTCGTTGGGGTCGCGACCCTGCCCATCGTGATCGTCGGCTATCTCGGCAAGGACTTTGTCGCCGGCTCGACCCGCATGGTCGAACTCGTCGCCGCCACCACGTTCGGCTTCGGCGTCCTCCTCTACCTCGCCGACCGCGTCGGCGCGCGGCATCACAGCGTGGACGGGATCAAGATCGGGCACGCCTTGGCCATCGGCATCGCCCAGGTGCTCGCCCTGCTGCCCGGTACCAGTCGTTCCGGCATCACAATGACCATGGCGCGGGCGCTGGGCTATGGGCGCGACGCGGCGGCGCGCTTTTCCTTCCTCATTTCGATCCCGACCATCGCCGGCGCCGGCCTCCTGGCGACTCTCGACCTCGTGGCCAGCGGCGATCTCGACCTGGGGCGCGACGCCGCGCTCGCCGCGGTGCTGGCCTTCGGCGCGGCACTGGCGACGATGGCGGTGCTGATGCGCTGGATCCAGCGCCGCAGCTTCACCCCTTTCGTGGTCTACCGCCTGGCGCTGGGCGGTGCGCTCATGATTTGGATCTACGCTTGAACCAAGAGCCTTATCGGGCCGGATTGAATCAATTCTATTTTCTCGACCGGCGTGGCGATCCGGTGGCGAGGCGTTTGCCGGGCGATGTGGGGCATCGGCCAAGAGCGCATCGCCGCTGGGCGCCCGCCGGTCGGAAACCCGAAGGGACGAGCGATTTTGCGCCCACCCGGCGCACGGCCGCTCGGCCGTATTCCCGATACACCCGTCGCGCCTGTGCTTGGTCTGGACACAAAATCGCTCCGTCAGAATGGTTCAATCCGGCCCGATAAGGCTCTAAACCGTGCGGCGTCGACCGCCGGCGGGGCGGTAGCGCGCCAGATAGCTTGGCACGACGACCTCGAGCGCCGTCGGCTCGATGCCCAGATCGGCCAGGCCGAGTGCGCCGTCGGCGACGACACTGTCGACGGTCAGTTGTCGCAGCTGGTCGTTGGTGACCGGCGGCTGTGGCAGCAGCCCGAGGATCGCCGCCTGGACGTGGCCGATGGCGAAGGGCAAGGGCACCAGCAGGCGCCGACGACCGATCGTCGCCAATATGTAACGCACGAGCGCGGCGAAGCTATAGACGCGCGGGCCTCCGAGCTCGTAGGTCTTGCCCGCGGTCGCCGGATCGTCGAGCACCGCCGCCACCGCTGCCGACACGTCGCCGACATGGACCGGCTGGAAGCGGGTCCGGCCGCCGCCATAGAGCGGCAGGGCGGGAAGCAGCCGGGCGAGGCCGGCAAACAGGTTGAAGAATCCGTCTTCGGGGCCGAAGACCACCGAGGGGCGCAGGATAGTCGCCTCCGGGAACGCGGCGCCGACCGCCCGCTCGCCCGCCGCCTTGGAGCGGCCGTAGGCGGAGGGCGAATCCGGATCGGCGCCGATGGCCGAGACATGC
This sequence comes from Alphaproteobacteria bacterium, assembly GCA_036445355.1. Classification (GTDB taxonomy): domain Bacteria; phylum Pseudomonadota; class Alphaproteobacteria; order UBA6615; family UBA6615; genus JAZFQY01. The sequence continues at coordinate 7,930 of JAZFQY010000006.1, read as the reverse complement.
ACCAGGCGCGCGGCCCCCGCCGCCTTGGCCGCGCGCGCGATGCGCGCCGCGCCGCCGACATGCACCTGGCTGAAGGTCTGTCGGCCGCGCTCGTAGAGCACGCCGACCAGGTTGATCACGGCCTGGGCGTCGGCGACGGCGGCGGCGACGCCGGCCTCGTCCTGGATCGGGCAGCGCACCGGCGTGACTTGGCTTACATCGCCCAATGGCTTGAGGAACTTGGCCGCCTCCGGGTCGCGCACGGCGACGGTGAGCACGTCGCCGCGGTCGGCCAGACGCTCGACGATGTAACGGCCGAGGAACCCCGATCCGCCGAATACGGTCACCCGGCGCTGAGCCCTGGACGCGGACGCCATTATTTTCCCCCGCCGGCGGTTGATCCTGCACCCGTGTATAACGCCGAGAAAGGTCCATGCCAACTTGCCGCGGCGCATGATTGTTGACTTCGCCCGGTCGCGGGTTTAGCCGTCACGGCGGCTTCCAGTCGAAGGGCGCGGGCGCTGAGCATCGAGCTGCATCAAGGCGACCTACCGGCCACGGTGAGGCTGGCGGACAGCGTCGCGGTGGACACCGAGACGGCGGGTCTGAACCTTTGGCGTGACCGGCTGTGCCTGGTTCAGCTCTCGGCCGGCGACGGCGTCGCCCATCTGGTCAAGTTCGACGGCAACGACACCGCGGCGCCGCGCCTGAAGGCCCTGCTCGCCGATCCCAAGGTCTTGAAGCTTTTTCATTACGCGCGCTTCGACGTGGCGGTGCTGCAGAACAACCTCGGTGTGATCTCCAAGCCGCTCTATTGCACCAAGATCGCCTCCAAGCTGGCGCGTACCTACACCGACCGCCATGGGCTCAAGGATCTGTGCCGGGACCTGCTCGGCGTCGATCTGTCGAAGCAGAAGCAGATGTCCGACTGGGGGGCGAAGAAACTCAGCCGGGAGCAGCTCAAATACGCCGCCTCGGACGTCCTGTTCCTGCACGACCTCAAGGCGCGCCTGGATGAGATGCTGGCGCGCGACGGTCGCACCGAATTGGCCCAGGCCTGTTTCGATTTCATTCCCACGCGGGTGACGCTCGACCTCGGTGGCTGGGGCGACCTCGACATCTTCGAGCATTGATGGCAGCCCGGTCGACGGGCGTTCATTGACCTTTCACCAGCGGGGCGGCATACTACAAGCGCCTGATTTGCGGGCACTTTCGCGAATGTGGAGAGACGGCGCGGCAGACCCGGTGCGCTGCCCGGGCGGCCGCCCGATCCATCCGAGAGCGAGCTGGCGGGTACGAGGGGGTTCATGACCGGTTCATCCAAGGCGACGGCGCGCGCGCCGGCGGCCGGCGAGTCGGCTGCCCTCGGCGCCGCCCGCCGGGTGCTCGCCCTCGAGGCTGATGCCCTGCGCGCCCTGGCGGCCGAGCTCGACGGCGAATTCTCCCGCATCATCGACCTCTTGTCCGGCATATCCGGCCGCATCGTCGCCACCGGCATGGGAAAGAGCGGTCACATCGCGCGCAAGTTCGCGGCCACCCTCGCCTCGACCGGGACGCCGGCGCTGTACGTGCACCCGGCCGAGGCCAGTCACGGCGATCTGGGCATGATCACCACCGACGACGCGGTGGTGGCCCTGTCGAACTCGGGCGAGACGCCCGAGCTCGGCGATTTGGTGGCCTACGCCAAGCGCTTCCGCATACCCTTGATCGGCCTCACCGGCCGCGCCGGCAGCACCCTCGCCGAGCAGGCCGACCTGGCGCTGGCACTGCCGCCGCTGCCCGAGGCCTGCCCCATGGGCCTGTCGCCCACCACCTCGACGACGGCAATGCTGGCCCTCGGCGATGCCATCGCCGTGGCGCTGCTGGAGCGCCGCGGCTTCACGGTCGAGGACTTCCAGGTGCTGCATCCGGGCGGCAAATTGGGCCAGATGTTGCTGCGGGTATGCGATCTCATGCATTCGGGCGCGGAGTTGCCGCTCGCCGGCATCGGAACCAACATGGCCGACGCGCTCCTGGTCATGACCGCCAAGCGATTCGGCTGCATCGGCGTGGTCGCCGCCGACGGCCGCCTGATGGGCATCATCACCGACGGCGACCTCAGGCGCCACATGTCGCCGCAGTTCCTGACCGTGCGCGTCGAGGAGGTGATGACACCCGACCCGAGGACCATTCGCAGCCAGGCGCTGGCGGCGGAGGCGCTGGGCATGATGAATTCGCGCCAGATCACCAGCTTGTTCGTGGTCGAGGACGGCATTCCGCGGGGCATCCTTCATATCCACGACTGCCTGAGCGCCGGCGTCGTGTGACGATGGGGGACGCGGCGCCATGACCCACGCCCGGCCGGCGCCGCCGGCGACGCGGCCATTCCCGCCGGCGCACCCGCGTGCCGGCGGCCCGCCGCCGCGCCTGCGCGCCGACGATTTCCGGCGCAGCCGCTTCATCGCCGTCATGAAAGTACTGCTGCCGGGCGCGGCCATCGTCCTGTTGGCGGTGGTGGCGGCGTGGCCGGCGCTCGATTTCGACGACGACACCTTCCGCCTCGACTTCACCCTGGTCGCGCCGCCCGCGGCCGAGGAACCGCAGATGCTCAATCCGCGCCTGCTGAGCATCGATTCGCGCCGGCAGCCTGTCACGCTCTCCGCCGATGTCGCCACGCAGTTGAGCGGCGACGCCGAGGTATTCCAATTGAACCAGCCCAAGGCCGACATCCTGCTCGCCGACGGGACGTGGTGGTCGCTCAGCGCAGTGGAAGGCGTCTATCAGCGCGAGCGCGACGTGCTCGATCTCGTCGGCGAGGTCAGGTTGTTCCACGATTCCGGCTACGAGTTCGGCACCGAGGCGGCGCGCGTATACTTTGAGCGCCGCGAGGTCGTCGGCGACCGGCCGGTTTACGGCCAAGGCCCGTTCGGCGAGCTGAGGGCGCAAGGCTTTCGCATCGTCGAGCGCGGCGAACGCATCCTGTTCACCGGCAAGTCGCGGCTGACCCTCTTCGGCGGCCTGCGCACGCCGACGAAGTGACCGGCCGCAAATGCGATCGACGACCCGCCATTTGAGCGTCGCCGCCGCGGCATTATGTGCGGCGCTGGCGGCGGTGCCGGCGGCGGCCCAGGCCCTAGGCTTCGCCAACCAGAGCGACGAGCCGATCTACATCGAAGCCAAGGACGGCATCGAATGGCGGCGCGACGAAAGCACCTACATCGCCCGCGGCAGCGCCCGGGCGAGCCAGGCCGGCACCACGGTCGAGGCCGACATTCTCAGCGCCTATTATCGCCGCAACGAGGCGGGCGACACCGAGATCTACCTGCTCCAGGCCGAGGGCAACGTGCGTATCACCTCGAAGTCGGAGACCGCGACCGGCGATGCGGCACGCTTCGACGTCACCAGCGGCGTCCTGGTCATCACCGGCCGCGAGGTGCGGCTCGACACGGGCGAGGACGTGATCATAGCTCGCGACAGCCTGGAGTACTACCAGCGCCGCCGTCTCGCTGTGGCGCGCGGCGAGGCGCGCGCCATCAGGGGCGAGCGGCGCATCACCGCCGACGTGCTGTTGGCCTATTTCCGCGCCGGCGAGGGCGAGACGCGTGCCTCCGACGTCGAGCGCATAGAGGCGGTCGGCAACGTCCTGATCGCCACGCCCGAGGACGTGGTTCGCGCCCGATGGGCGGACTATGACCCGATCGCCGGCATCGCCACCCTCACCGGCGATGTCAAGATCACACGCGGCGACAGTCAATTGAACGGCGAGTTCGCGGAGGTGAATTTTGTCACCGGCATCAGCCGGCTGACGGCGGGAGCCGCCGAGGACGGCGGCAAGGTAAAGGGCCTTCTCCTGCCGGTGGCCCGGCCGCGCCAGAACCCAAGTCGCTAGGTCGGGCGAGGCGGACATGAGCCTTCACGAACTCTTCACCAAATCGGACACCCGGCCGCGATTGGTGGCCGAGAGTGGCGGCCTTGCCGTGCGCAATCTCGGCAAGCGCTTCAAGAAGCATCCCGTGGTGCGCGACGTGAGCCTGGAGGTTCGGCGCGGCGAGGCCGTGGGCCTGTTGGGCCCGAACGGTGCCGGCAAGACAACGTGCTTCTACATGATCACCGGCCTTCTGACACCCGACGCGGGCAGTATCGTCCTCGACAACAATGATGTCACCGAATTGCCAATGTACCGCCGAGCGCGGCTCGGCATCGGCTACCTGCCCCAGGAATCATCTATCTTTCGCGGCCTGACGGTGGAACAGAACGTTCGTGCGGTGCTCGAGGTGACCGAGCCGGAACGGGGGCGCCGCGAAGTCAAGCTCGACGACTTGCTCGCCGAGTTCTCGATCTCCCATTTGCGGCGCACGCCGGCGCTGGCGCTTTCGGGCGGTGAGCGAAGGCGCGTTGAGATCGCTAGGGCGATGGCCAGCCATCCCGACTTCCTCCTGCTCGACGAACCGCTGGCCGGTATTGATCCGATCGCGCTGGCCGACATTCGCGAGCTGGTCAGCCATCTTAAGGACCGGGGCATCGGCGTCCTCATCACCGACCACAATGTGCGCGAGACGCTGGACATCGTCGACCGCGCCTATATCCTGCATGAGGGGGCGGTGCTGATGAGCGGCCGGCCCTCGGAGATTGTCGTCCACAAGGATGTCCGACGCGTTTACCTGGGCGAAAGGTTCAGTCTCTAAACATTTGAACGCTATGGCTATTTCGCCACGATTGGATCTGCGACAGAGCCAGTCGCTCGTCATGACGCCGCAATTGCAGCAGGCGATCAAGTTGCTGCAATTGTCCAACATGGAACTGGCGGCCTATGTCGAGCAGGAGCTGGAGCAGAATCCGCTGTTGGAACGCGAGGAGGCCGAGTCGACAGGCTCGCAGCCGGGCGCCGATGCGCCAAGCGGCGAGCCCGAGGGCGACGGCGCGATCGCCGACACCAGGGATCTGACGGCGCCGGATCACCTGCCGAACGGTGACGACGCGCCGCTCGACGCCGACTTCGACAATGTCTGGACCGACGACGGTCCGGGTGAGTCCGACGGCGCGCTGTCCATGTGGGGCGTGCGCGGCGGGCGCGGTTTCGATGCCGGCGACGCCGACTTCGAGCAGACCGTCTCCAGGGACGTATCCCTGCGCGATTACCTCACCGAGCAACTGATGGTTGACATCGATGATCCGGTCGACCGCATCATCGGCGTGCACTTGATCGACATGCTCGACGAGGCGGGATATGTCAGCGGCGGCTTGGCCCCGGTGGCCGAACAATTGGGCTGTTCGGAGGAGCGGGTTCTGGTCACACTCGGCAAGCTGCAGAGCTTCGATCCGCCCGGCATCTTCGCGCGCAACCTGGCGGAATGCCTGGCACAGCAGCTCGCGGACCGCGACCGGCTGGATCCGGCTATGCGGGCGCTGGTCGACAATCTCGACAAGCTCGCGCGACACGACATGGCGGCGCTGAAGAAACTGTGCGGCGTCGACGACGAAGATCTGACCGATATGGTCGCCGAGCTACGCTCGCTCGATCCCAAACCCGCGCTCGCCTTCGACAACGCAGTGGCGCAGACGGTCACGCCCGACGTCCTCATGCACCCGCGGCCGGGCGGCGGCTGGCACATCGAGCTCAATGCCGGCACCCTGCCGCGGGTGCTCGTCAACGAGCGCTACTACACCGAGGTCAGCGACAGGGTGCGGGACAAGAAGGAGAAGAGCTACATCTCGGAGCGCTTCCAGGCCGCGAACTGGCTGGTCAAGACACTGCATCAACGCGCCCAGACAATCCTCAAAGTGGCGAGTGAGATCGTCCGCCAACAGGAACGCTTTTTCGCCAAGGGCGTGTCGCATCTCAAGCCACTCGTGCTGCGCGACATCGCGACGGCGATCGAGATGCACGAGAGCACCGTCAGCCGGGTCACCGCCAACAAGTACATGGCAACGCCGCGCGGCACGTTCGAGCTGAAATACTTCTTTTCCAGCGCGATCCCGGGCAAGGATGGTGGCGAGACACACTCGGCCAAGGCGGTGCGCTTCCGCATCAAGGCGCTGATCGACCAGGAGCTCCCGGGTGCGATCCTGTCCGACGACCGAATCGTCGCCCTCCTGCAGGGCGACGGCATCGAGATTGCCCGCCGAACGGTGGCGAAATACCGCGAGGCGATGAAGATCCCTTCCTCCGTCCAGCGCCGCCGAGCGAAGGCGGGCATGTCGTAAACAATCTCTTAATATCAATGAGATAGAACTCATTTACAGCGGCATGGCGAGGCCCCATTTAGGGCCCGGCGGCTACTTGACTCGGTTTGGTGGCCTGACTAATGTGCCGGCCCTCGACTGCCCTGGCACTGCTTCGGGGGTACGGCATGAGTTGCCGACTGGCGAACTTGCTTCGGCTTGAGAAATCGGAAAACCGGACACATGCAGTTCTCCATGACTTGGAAGCAGACCGATGTTGGCAATGGCCGCATCGGGCGCGCCGACGCCGCGGCGGCGCGCGCCGTCACGGGTCCATTGGAAATCGCCAGACCGAGGTGCGCTCGGCAGCGGGCGCACGGCGAGCGGACACGGTCATAGGCCAAGCCTGGCCGACGCGACGCGCCGCCCACACCCGACTCTGCAGCGGATAGGAACAATATGGAGATTGTCGACATCCTCGGCCCCGACGCGGTAATCCAGAAATTGCGCGCGACGAGCAAGAAGCAGGCGCTGCAGGAGCTGGCGAAGTTCACCTCGACGCTGACCGCGCAGCCCGAGCGCGCGATCTTCGACGTGCTATTGCAGCGGGAGCGCCTGGGCACCACGGGCGTCGGCCACGGTATCGCCATCCCCCATGGCAAGCTGGATGGTCTCGACCGCCTGTACGGCGTCTTCGCCCATCTCGAGCGGCCAATCGACTTCGAGTCCGTCGACGACCGGCCGGTGGACCTTATCTTCCTGCTACTGGCGCCGACGAGCGCGGGCGCCGATCACCTGAAGGCGCTGGCGCGCGTGTCGCGCCTGCTGCGAGACAGCAATTATTGTGAGAAGCTGCGCGGTACGGACAGCAGCGACGCGATCTACGCCCTGCTGACCCAGCCCGCGACCAGCCACGCTGCGTAGCCTGCCGTACCCCAAACCGGATTCAGTGAAAAGGCGTTCGCGCGCCTCAGTGCACGCTCATCGGCTCCATGTCGTTCTCGCGCACGGTGAAAAAGGCGACCTCGCGGTCGGCGACGACCGCCACCTCGCGCCCATCGGCGGTATGAATGGCGAAGACTCGCTCGCCGTCCTGCTGCTTCGGCTTCACGAACGCGACGTCCTCGAGCCCGAGGGCGGCGAACTCGTGCACCGACAGGCGGCGAAGGTCGGTATTCCGGTCGAGCTGCATACCTGCCTCCTCTTGTTTCTGTGCACCGGCGGCCATGTGATCCCGCCTCAACGCTCCGGTGTCACGTCTATCGTCTCCGCGCCGGCGCCGTTGGCGCGCGAGCCGGCCGACTTGATCTCGATAGTGCGCACGCTCTTCACGGCCTTGGGCCGTGCCAGATTGATGTGCAGGAGACCGTTGTCGAGAGTCGCGCCGGTGACCTCGATGCCCTCGGCGAGCACGAAATTGCGCTGGAACTGACGCGCCGCGATGCCACGATAGAGATAGACCCGCTCGGGCTCGCTGCGTTGCCGGCCGCGGATGCCAAGCTGACGGTCCTCAATGCTGATGTCCAGCCCGTCGCTGGTGAAGCCGGCCACGGCCAGGGTCAGGCGCAGGCCGTCCTCGCCGATCTGCTCGACGTTGTAGGGTGGATAGCCCTCCGCCGAGAGTTTGGAAATGCGCTCGAGCGTCTGCTCGAACTGGTCGAAGCCTAGCAGCAGTGGACTGTTGAACAAGGACAGGCGCGACATGGGCGACCTCCTCCAGCGAGCGAACGCCACCCCCACCGTCTCGGCGCCGGTCGGCCCGGGCGGCGGGACTCGCATTGGGGCCCGTCTCCGGCACCCCCCCGGCGGC
>JAZFQY010000005.1:0-5376 GCA_036445355.1 Alphaproteobacteria bacterium | reverse complement strand
TGCACAGGCCGGCCAGATACCAGTCGATGTGCCGGCGCCGTGCGGCACCCTCCGGCGCGACGGCGCGCGCGAAGAAGGCAATCCCGGCCAGGGCCGGAAGGTTGGTCCAGCCATCGGTGATCGCCGTGTCCCAGAAGCCGAAGGCGTAATACATCAGCAGATAGGCGAGGGCGGCGACCAGCGCCAAGCCGTCATGCCTGAGGGCGATCGCGGCGACCCGGTAGAGCAGGATCGCGGTCGCCAGGGTCCACAACAGGTCGAGGACGCGGATCGCCGTCATGGAATGGCCGAAAAGGGCCAGGGCCAGGGCGTGAATGAGCGAGGTCAGCGGCGGCTTGGCCTGGAACACGTCGAGGTAGGGCACCTGGCCCTGCAACAACGCGTATCCGATGTAGGCGTAGGTGCCCTGGTCGCGCCCGAAGGGGTCGGTCAGGCTCGTCGCGCCAAGGACCAGCACGGCGCCGGCGATGGCGAGATAAGGCGCGGTCGGGGCCAAGCGATGGATAGCCGCCGCCGAACGCGGCGGCGGTTCGATCCCGTCGGTCTGGGAGCCGTCTTGCAACACCAGTGGGTTTCTAGGGCGCAATCCCTAACACAAGCTGAACCGGGCGGGCGACTTCCGCCGTCGAAGTCACACCAATTCTCAACCCGGCCGGGCGTAGGCTCGCGCGCATTGGCACCGGGACGAGTCGGACGGCCTCACCGTGCTGGGAACCATGGATCACACGCGCAGCCCAATGGCGGAAGCCGCGCCGCCGGCCGCGATCGGCCGCCTGCTCGTCCCGTACGTGCTGTTCGTCGTCGCCGCGGCGGGGCTGCATCTGGCCTTCCAGGGCAACCTGGCGACGCTGGCGGAGGGCAGGCTAGTCGGGCCGGACAGCTACATGCGCCTGGTCCGCGTCGCCGAGCTCATGGACACCGGCGCCTGGTTCGACCACACCATCGAGCGTAGCAATCCGCCCCAGGGCGACGTGCTGCACTGGACGCGGCCCTTCGATCTACTGCTGATCGGTCTGTCGCTGCTGCTGCGACCCATCGTGACCGCGTCCCAGAGCCTGTATTGGGCCGGCGCCCTAATCTCGCCGCTGTTGCAGATCGCGCTCTGCATCGTCGGCGCCTGGGCCGGGGCGCCGCTCCTGCGCGGGCACAAGCTGTGGCTGATGCCGGTCCTGCTGGCCCAATGGTCGATCCTGATCTACGCCGTGCCGGGGCGCGCCGACCACCACCTGCTGCTGCTGCTCATGGTCATGCTGGCGCTCGGGCTCATGCTCAGGGTGATCGCGGCGCCGGGCGCCTACCGCCCAGCCCTCGCCGCCGGACTGGTACACGGGCTGGGCCTGTGGGCGAGCGTCGAGCTGCTGCCGCTGCTGGCGATCAACCTGGCCGTCCTCGGCCTCTGCTGGGCGCTGGCGAAAGCGCCCGCCCGCGCCGGCCGCGCCCACCAGGGCACCGTCTTCGCACTCGGCCTGGTGCTCGTGACCGGCCTGGCGACCGGCCTCGAGCATGCCCCCGGCCAATGGCTGGCGCCGGAATACGATCGCGTCTCCGTCGTCCATCTGGTCGTGGCGCTGCTCGCGCTCGGGGCGTGGGGCGCCCTCCGGGCGGCCGGGCGCGCCGTCGGGGCGGGCGCGGCCAAGGGCCTGGCCGTTTTGGCGCTCGTCGGCCTCGGCGCCGGCGCGGCGCTCGTCGCCCTCTATCCCGCCTTCCTGGCCGGGCCTTTCGTCGGGGTCGACCCGCGCGTCACCACCATCCTTGTCGACCAGATCGCCGAGATGCAGCCCCTGTGGCCCACCTCCGTGGACGCGTTCGCCCGCTTCTTGCGCTATCTGGGCGCCGCCGTCCTGGCCTTGCCGGCGCTGGCCTGGCTGCTGGTGCGGCAGCGGGGTGCCGACGACTGGGCTGGGTGGGCCTACATCGCGGTACTGACGCTGGCGGCGCTGACGCTGGCGCTGGCGCATCTGAGGTTCGCCGGGGGATTCGCAATCGTCGCGTCCCTGCCGCTCGCCTGGCTCATCGGCCAGGGCTTCGAGGCGCTGCGCGCGCGGGTCCCCGGGCTCCTGGGCGTCCTGCCCCGGGCAGGCGTGGTGCTTTTGGTGATCTTCCTGCCGCTGCTGCTGGAGGGCGCGAGCGCGATCGCCTTTCCGAAGGCGACGCGGCTCAAGGCCGTGACGGCGGCCGCCTGCCCGGTGGACGCGGTGGCGTCGGTCCTGAACGGGCCCGAAGCGCCCTTCGCCGGGCGCAGGCTGGTGTTCGCCAACTCCTTGGGGCTGGGGCCGCCGCTGCTCTACCGCACTCGACACGGCGTCGTGGCGACGCCTTATCACCGCAATACCGAAGGCATCGTCGCCGCCCACCGCATCCTCACGGCTACGGACACGGCCGCGGCCGGCCGCCTAGTCGCGGCGCGCGGGATCGAGCTGATCCTGATCTGCCGCGGCGCCGGCCGCGCCCTGTGGCCGCTCGAGCGCGACGGCGAGGCCACCCTGCATGGCCGCTTGCAGGCCGAGGAGGTGCCGCCCTGGCTCGTGCCTTGGCCCCTGCCGCCAGCTGCGGCCGAGTATTTCCGGCTCTACGTCGTGCGCTCCGGCGATTAGGCCAGCCTGGCCGTCTTTGCGGCCGTGCTGTGCGCGTGCTAGAGCAGATCCGGGTCGATGAGAATCGCCTTAGGCAACTCATCGACCAGGTGAATCTGCTCCAAGTATTTGATATTGAGCGGATTTTGGGGACGACTCGATGCCGCACGGATTTCCGTCCTGGACCATCCTTGCCCTCGCCGCGACGCTGACGGTCGCTGCTCTGCCGGCCCTCGCCGCTGGCACCTGGCGCGTCGGCGCGCCCATGCCGACGGCGCGAGGCGAGCTGGCGGTGACCGAGCTCGACGGCCTAATTTACGCTGCCGGCGGTCTCGTCCGGCGCCAGACGACGGCCGCCTTCGAGCGCTACGACCCCGCCGCCGACCGCTGGCAGCGCCTGGCCGATCTGCCCCTGCCCCTGCATCATCTGGGCATGGCCGCCCTCGGCGGGCGCATCTATGTCACCGGCGGCTACAGCGGCGGCTTCTCCGCCGACTACGCCGCCACCTGGGCCTACGATCCGGCGAGCGACCGCTGGACCCGGCTGGCGAACATGCCCGGCGCGCGCGCCGCCCACGCCATGGTGGCGCTGGACGGGCGGCTTTATGTCGTCGGCGGCGTCGGGGCCGCTTCCTCCGAGCTGTGGGTCTACGACCCGGCCGCCGACAGCTGGGCGAGCGCGCCGGCGCCGTTGCCGACCCGGCGCTAGCATCTGGCGGCCGTCGCCCTGGACGGACGCCTCGCCGTCGTCGCCGGGCGCTGGCGCCGGGCCAACCTGTCGCTAATCGAGATCTACGATCCGGCGCGGGGCACTTGGACGCGGGCGCGCGACATGCCGACGCCGCGCGGCGGCCTGGTCGCCTCGGTGGTGGCGGGCCGCGTCCACGTCACCGGCGGCGAGGCCTTCAGCCCACGCCAAACATTCGCCCAGCACGAGGTCTACGATCCGGCGACGAACAGCTGGTCGGCGGAGCCGGACCTGCCCAGCGCCCGCCACGGGCTGGGCTCGGCGACGGTCGGCGGACGCTGGTACGTGATCGGCGGCGGCCGGCAGGCGGGCTTCGCCATCTCCGACCTGGTGGAGATCTTCACGCCTGAATGATGCGCGGGCGCCCGTCAGTGGGTCATCGGCATCGGCAGCTCGGCCGTGTGCAGGACATGCTCGGTAGCGCCGCCGAAGATGAGCTCCCGCATCCTGCTAGGTCCCACGGCCGGGATTTCCGGCGGCGGCTTCGAGTGATAGTATCCCCAATCTTGCGCGGCGGCCCGCGAGCCGGCACGACACCGTGTGCGCGTTGAGGCGACAGGCCGCTCAAGCCGGTCCGCGCTCACACGCGCGGTTCGGAATGAGGACGGCGGCAACAGGGGGGAGGCTCATGCGCGGAATGATGATGGATCGGCCGCTCTCGATCACCTCGTTGATCCAGTTCGCGGCGCAGTATCATGGCGATACGGAGATCGTCTCGCGTTCGGTTGAAGGGCCGATTCACCGATATACCTACCAGGAGGCCTACGCCCGCATCCAGCGGCTGGCGGGCGCGCTTGCACGGCTGGGCGTCGTTGAGGGCGACCGTGTCGCCACCCTGGCCTGGAACGGCTACCGCCACTTCGAACTCTATTACGGCATCTCCGGCATCGGCGCCATTTGCCATACCATCAACCCGCGCCTGTTCCCCGAGCAGATCGCCTACATCGTCAATCATGCCGAGGACAAATACATCTTCACCGACCTCACCTTCGTGCCTCTGCTCGAGGCGCTGGCGCCGAAGCTCGCGGGCGTCGAGGGCATCGTCGTTATGACCGACGAGGCGCACATGCCCGAGACCAAGCTGGCCAACGCAATGTGCTACGAAGCACTGCTGGCCGCGGAACGGGACGCCCATGACTGGCCGACGCTCGACGAGAACACGGCCTCGTCGCTGTGCTACACCTCCGGCACCACGGGCAATCCGAAGGGCGCGCTCTACAGCCACCGCTCGACGGTGCTGCACAGCTATACCATCGCCACCTCCGGTTTCGGTATCTCCAGCCAGGAGACGGTGCTGCCGGCGGTGCCCATGTTTCACGTCAACGCCTGGGGCTTGCCCTATACTTGCGCCATGCTGGGCGCCAAGCTGGTGCTGCCGGGAATGGGCTATGACGGCGAGTCCATGTACAACTTGCTGAACGACGAGAAGGTCACGGTCACCGCCGGCGTGCCGACCCTGTGGCTGGCGTTGCTCGATTACATGCGCAAGGCCGACAATACCTTACCTCATCTGCGGAGCACCACAATCGGCGGCGCGGCTGTTCCGCGTTCAATGATCGAGGAGTTCGAACAGCGCCATGACGTGCGCGTGGTGCACGCCTGGGGCATGACCGAAATGAGCCCGTTAGGCACAACGGGATACCCGAAGCGGCGGCCCGAGGATATGTCCGACGACGAACGGCTGGCGCTGCAGCTCAAGCAAGGACGGGCGATCTACGGCGTCGATCTGAAGATCGTCGGCGATGCCGGCACGAAGCTGCCCCATGACGGCGTCGCCTTCGGCGAGCTCCATGTGCGCGGACCCTGGGTGATCGGCGCTTATTACAATGACGAGGTGGGCACGCGCGCCGCGTTCGATGACGACGGCTGGTTCCGCACCGGCGACGTGTGCACCATCGACCCCGAGGGCCACATACAGATCGTCGACCGCAGCAAGGACGTGATCAAGTCGGGCGGCGAGTGGATCAGCTCCATCGACCTGGAGAACATGGCGGTCGGCCATCCCGAGGTGGCCGAGGCGGCGGTGATCGGCGTCCACCACTCGAAATGGGACGA
>JAZFQY010000004.1:0-7585 GCA_036445355.1 Alphaproteobacteria bacterium | reverse complement strand
CCGACTGCAGGGCCGCGAAGATCTCGCCGCCGGGCAAGGCCACGGCCGTGGCGCCGATCTGGCGCAGCACCTCGCCGCCGAGGCCCGGCATGCGGAACTTCAGACCCTTGTAATCTTCGAGGGTGTTGATCTCCTTGCGGAACCAGCCGCCCATCTGCACGCCGGTGTTGCCGGCCAGAAACGGCTTGAGATTGAAGTCGGCGGCGAGCTCGTCCCACAGCGCCTGGCCGCCGCCGTGGTAGATCCAGCCGTCCATCTCCGTCACGGTCAGGCCGAAGGGAACCGCGGCAAAGAAGTTGAAGGCCTTCGACTTGCCTTGCCAGTAATACTCGGCGCCATGGTAGATATCCGCCGTGCCGCTGGACACCGCGTCGAAGGATTCGAACGGCGGCACCAGCTCGCCGGCGGCAAATACTTTGACGGCGATCTTGCCATCGGAGCCCTCGCTGATGCGCTTCGCCAGGCGCTCGGCGCCGGTGCCGAGGCCGGGGAAGTTCTTTGGCCAGGTCGTGACCATCTTAAGCTCGACCAAGCCCTGGGCGATAGCCGGCTTGGGCAGTGTCGAGGCGGCGGCGACGGCGACTCCGGCCGCGGCGGCGCCCGTCATGAACGATCGGCGTTTCATGTGCATCTCCCTGGTAGGTTAGTTCCAAGTTCGATGCGCAGACGCCTCTGGCGTGGTGCTCGATCAGCCACGCTTCGCCTGCGCCCCCTTACATGAGCGGAGTATAAAGTAGCCACCGTGCAGCGCAACAACCTGACCCAGAGCGCTATGGCACGTCCTCCGGAAGGCTCAGAGGTGCCCAGCCGGTCGCGCCCAACGCCTGCAGGGGGCGGAATCGCGCCTTGTAGGACATTTTATCGCTGGCGGCGATCCAATAGCCCAGATAGACGTAAGACAAGTCCTCCCTCTGCGCCTGCTCGATCAGCCACAGCACGACGAAGTTGCCCAGGCCGCGGCGCTCCTCATCCGGCGCGTAAAAGCTGTAGACTGCCGACAGCCCGTCGGCCAGGCGGTCAACCAGGCAGCAGGCGACGAGGCAGCCCAGGCGACTGCGAAACTCGACCATCCATGTGTCGATCGTGCTTTCCTCTACCATCGCCCGGTAATCCGCCATGCTCATCGCCGCCATTTCGCTGCCGGAGTGGCGATGCCTCTGATAGCGGGCAAACAGCGCGTGCTGCTCCGCCGTTGCGTTCGGCCTGCCTTCGCGGATCAGGAGATCCGCGTTCGCCCGCATCACCCGCCGGCTCGATCTCGAGTGCCGATATCCGCGAACCTCTACGCGCACCGGAACGCAGGCGCGACAGCCGGGGCAGGCCGGCCGATAGACGATGCCTTGAGAGCGCCGGAACCCAGCGCTGGCCAGCCGGTCGTGCAGCTCCTGGGCATTGGGGCCCTTGATCTCGGTAAAGAGGTTGCGCTCCACCCGACCGGGCAAATAGGGGCACGACATCGGGCCAGTCCGATAGAAGTAGTTCGGGGCAATTACCGGGTAATTGGTCATGGCACATTTCGGCGACGGCCGATCCTGGCCGGGCGTGTGGCCGATGTCGGCGTGGCTCTTGGACGCTTCGGGTGCGTGTCTCCCATTGCCGCCGATTATGCGTGGCCCGGCCGTCGCCGGCAAGGCGTACGCGGGCGGCGCAGGGGAGGCCACGCCCCCTGGCCGTCAGTTGGGATTGATCTTGCGGTAGTTGGTGGTGGGCGCGCGCAGGGCGGCGGGCGGGGCGGCGTCGAAGAACCGGTCGCCTTCCTGCCCGATGGCGGCGGCCCTCCGAGGCGGCTTGACCTTGCGCAACAGGACGATGCTCACCCGTCGGTTCTGCGGCGCGGTTGGATCGTCGGCGATCAACGGCTCCGTGTCCGATTTTCCCTGCACGCTGTGGATGCGCGATGGGTCGAGGCCGCCTTCCAGCAGCTGGCGCCGGGCGCCGTTGGCGCGGTCGGCGCTGAGCTCCCAGTTGGAGTAGTCGTTCTTGCCACGAAACGGGACCGCATCTGTGTGGCCGGTGATCGACAGCTTGTTAGGCAAATTCTTGACTGCATCGGTGACGAGCTGGAGCAACCGCCTGGTATGCTCCAACGGATTCGCACTGCCGCTTGCAAACATCGACTTGCGATCCTGGTCGACGAGCTGGATGCGCAGACCTTCCGGCGTCTTGTCGATGAGCAGACTGTCCTTGAGCTCGGCCAGTTCGGGCACGCTTTGCAGTGCCAGGCGGATCTGCTGCGCCGCCTGCTCGAAGCTCTCGGCTTCCTTCTCCGCCAACTCCGCCTGCAACGTGCCGTCTCCGAGGACCTCGTCCTCGGCGTCAACGTTCGGATCCTCGCGCGCGGGTTCGGCGGGCGTGGGCCCGGTGATGCCGCCCTCTCGCGGACCGCCGGCGGAGCGTAGCGGTCCGTCCTTGGTCATGGTGACGCCGCCGAAAAGGCCGCCGGCGCCGGTCTTCCCCTTCGCCACGCTGGCCGGCGTGAAATACTCGGCGATGCCCTTCTTCTGCTCCTCGGTCGTGGCGTTGAGCAGCCAAAGCAGCAGGAAGAAGGCCATCATCGCGGTAACGAAGTCGGCGTAGGCGACCTTCCACGCGCCGCCATGGGCGGCATGCTCCTCGGCCTTGACCTTCTTGATGATGATCGGCCGTTTGTTGTCCTCAGCCATAGGCTTCGCCCGACTCTGAGCCTGCGCTTACGGAGACGGCGCCGGCACCGACTGCACCGCCTCCTCGACCTCGTAGAAGGTCGGGCGCACGTGCGACAGCAAGGCCTTGCGCGCGAACTCAACCGCGACGGCCGGCGCATAGCCCTGCATGTAGGCCAGGATCGCCGACTTGACGCAGCCCAAATACTTGGCCTCGGCGTCGTGAACAGACTTCAAGGAATTACCAATTGGGGCAATGAATCCATAGGAAAACCAGACCCCGAGGAAGGTGCCGACGAGCGCGCCACCGATCAGATGGCCGAGGATCTCCGGCGGCTCGGTTATGGAACCCATGGTGTGGATGACACCGAGCACGGCGGCAACGATGCCCAGCGCCGGCATTCCGTCGGCCACGGACTGGATGGCGGATGAGAGCACGTGATTTTCCTTGTGATGGGTGTCCAGTTCCTCATCCATCAATGCCTCGACCTCGAACGCGTTCTCCGTGCCCAGGGTCAGCAGGCGCAGGTAATCGCAAAGGAAGGTCATGGCGTGGTGTTCGGCGGCGGCCTTGGGAAAGTTCGCGAACAGGTCGCTTTCGTGGGGATTTTCCACGTGCTGTTCTAGGGCGAGCATGCCCTTGCTCTTCGCCAGCTTGAAGATGGCGTAGAGCATCGACAGGAGCTCCAGGTAGTCGTCCTTCTTGTATTTGGGGCCTCTCAATATGGGTCCGAACGACTTTAATACGCCGACCACCACGGTTTTTGGATTGCCGATGATGAAGGCACCCAGGGCGGCTCCGCAAATGATGACCACCTCGAAGGGTTGCCACAGCACGATCAGATGGCCGCCAATGGCCATGTAACCGCCGATCACGGAGGCAAAGACGATTACCGCACCGATGATGAGAAACATTTATTCAGAAGCCCAGATTGAAGCCATAGCGCGTCGGCCATGGTCGTGGGCTAGAGTTAAAATGTCGTTTAGAAAGGGCCCGTTAGCCCCGAATGCCGGGCCTGTCGGCCGGCGCTAAGTGTCCCGAACCCGAAATTCGATTGATCGAATTCCGGGTTCAAACGGACACTACCCATCAGAATCGAGTGTGATTCAGCCTCCGAAGTTCGGCACAATGATTATTCCGAACTTCGGAACCGTCACACTAGGCGGTCATTACGGCATCAACCTGAGGACGCCAACGGCGCTTCCACGCAACTCGTCGGCACCGCCGCCGAGGCCGAGATACTCGCCGGCCGCCCAGGCGGGGGTCAGGTCCGCGTAGTGGGGCGAGAATGGCCGGCCGGACTGGCCGGTGGCGATCATGAACAGCGACCGGTCGAAATCGGCCAGGTCATAGACGGCGCGGTAGCCGGGTCCGTGGATGTGGCGGAAAAGTTCCCCACCGTCGCTCAAGTCGGCGAGCCCGCGGTTGACCGTGAACGGCCCACCATCGGTGTCGACGAGAATGTCGAATAGGCGGCGCAGCACCGGCACCCGCCCGAGGATCGCGTGGCGGAATCGGGCCTTGTGCAGATCGCCCCAGCGCCAGGCGCTCATGTCGTCGCCCAGGCGCTCGGTGAGTAGATCCAGCGCGGCATCGAGCGATGCGCCGACGGCCTCCTCGCAGCTCTCGGTCGGCTGCGTCGTCACGTCGTCGCACCAAGCGGTGCGTCGGGTCAGCATGCGTAGGAGCGCCAGCGGCCGCAGGCTCCGCGCCTGGCCATATGCTTCCCCGAGTTCATCGGCGGTCAGTTCGCGATCCAGCGCGCGCAGCCAGGCGAGGTAGACGAGCGGCTCGGTCCGGTCCTTGTCCATGCGATAGTCCCAGCTCCCCAAGAGGTCGAACGCCCTGCGCGCCCGGGCGTCGACCGGCGGGCCGGCAAGGCGTATTAGCTCGGGCATCATCAACCGCGCCGCCGGCGACAGGTTGTCGGCCTGAATGCGCGCCATGCCGGCGACCGTGTGCGGGCCGTCGGCATCGAGCAGCTCGTGGATGCGGTCGGCGCGGTGCGGCTCCGGCCAGTGGGTGGCGATCAGGTAGGGATAGCCGTCGCCGACGATGCGGTTGTTGGCATTGACGATGCGGCCGCGATCCGGGTCCGCGACCTGGGGCAATTCGGCGAAGGGAATGAGCCCGGTCCAGTCATACTCGCCGCTCCAACCAGGCACCGGCGCCATGCCGTTGCCGGCCAGTCGCACGGGTACCCAGCCCGCGGCGGCGAAGCCGATCCGGCCGGCGGCATCCGCATAGGCGACGTTTTGTTGCGGCGCGTGGAAATCGCCCAGCGCCGCCAGGACCTCGTCCGCATTGCGTGCATGGTTGAGGCGGAATAGGGCCTCCGGTGTGCGGTCGCCCGACGTCAGCGCCGGAAATGCGAGGGCGAGGACGTGACCGGGTCCGGCGGCCGCCTCGGCCGTGCCCACGATGTCGGAGACCACCGGCCCGTGGCGTGTGGCGCGTACTGTGAGCACCACCGGATCCTCGCGGAAACGCACGCCGATGCGCTCCTCGCGCGTCTCGAACGGCGCCGTTCCCGCGGGGGTGAGATAGCGGCCCGGGTCCGAAGGGTCGAGTTTCTCGACGAACAGGTCCTGGGTGTCGCTGTGGGTGGTGGTCAGTCCCCAGGCGACGGCGCCGTTGTGGCCGAGGAGATGAAACGGAACCCCCGGCACCGTGGCGCCGGCCAGGGTCAGCTCCGGCGTCACGATGCGCGCGAGATACCAAAGACCGGGCGCGGTGAAGCCGAGATGGGGGTCGTTGGCCAGGAGCGGCTTGCCGCTGGCGGTGTGGGCGCCGCTTATCACCCACTCGTTGGAGGCGCCGGCGACCGGCAGCGCCGCATCCAGCAGCATCGCCAGCCGGTCCAGGTCCAGCTCCCGGTAGGCCCCTGCCAGGTCGGGCAGCGTGGCGGCATGGCCGGGAGGATCGGCGGGCGAGAGGTCGT
Organism: Alphaproteobacteria bacterium; assembly: GCA_036445355.1. Classification (GTDB taxonomy): domain Bacteria; phylum Pseudomonadota; class Alphaproteobacteria; order UBA6615; family UBA6615; genus JAZFQY01. The sequence continues at coordinate 2,001 of JAZFQY010000004.1, read as the reverse complement.
CCATTTGCTCCGCCGTCAGGCGCAGCGCTAGGCGGGCATTGCGCAGCTCGGCGCGCCAGTTGCCCGAGAGCTGCAGCGCCATCAGCTTGCCCCAGATGAGGCTGTCCGCGGGGCGCCACGGCTCGGGCTCGCCCACGAGCAGCACCAGTTCTGGCGGCAGCACGCGTCCTGGATCGGCGAGGTAGGCATTGACCCCGGCCACATAGGCCTCCAGGGCGGCGCGCGCCCGTGGGCTCAGGGCGGCGACCTGCGCCTCGGCCAGGCGATAGAGACCGAGCACCCGCATGAAGCGGTCGACGGGCAGGGTACTGCCACCCATAACCTCCGACAGCCGGCCGGCGCCGGTGCGGCGGTTGAGCTCCATCTGCAGCAGCCGGTCCTGGGCATGGAGATAGCCGAGCGCCCGATATGCGTCGGCCATGCCGTCGGCGAAGATGTGAGGTACGGCGTGCCTGTCGCGCACCACGCGAACCTCCTCGGCGAGGCCAGGCAGGCGCGCGACGCCGTTGTAGACGGGCAGGGCGAGGCGCATCCAGGCGCCGATGCCCATGAGGGCCAGCACGGCCAGCAGCACCGGCACCAGCACGGCGCCGCCGGTCCATTGCAGCCACCGTCGCGCGATGGCCCCTCGCGGGCGCCGGCTCACGCCTCGGCGAGCTTGCGCGCTGCGTCCACGGCGAAATAGGTGAGCACGCCGTCGGCGCCGGCGCGTTTGAACGCCACCAGCGTCTCCATCATGGTCAGGTCGAGATCGAGCGCGCCGGCCTGGGCGGCGAAGTGCACGAGCGCGTACTCGCCACTCACATTGTAGGCGAAGGTGGGGGCGCCGAAGCGCTGCTTCACGCGCCAGATGATGTCGAGATAGGCCAAGCCCGGCTTGATCATCACCATATCGGCGCCCTCGGCCAAATCGAGGGCCACCTCGCGCAGCGCCTCGTCGCTATTCGCCGGATCCATCTGGTAGGTGGCCTTGCTGGCGCCCTTCAGGAAGCCGGCGCTGTCCACCGCGTCGCGGAACGGTCCGTAAAACGCGGAGGCGTACTTGGCGGCGTAGGCCATGATCTGCACGTGTTCGAAGCCTGCCGCATCGAGGCTCTGGCGGATGGCGCCGACGCGGCCGTCCATCATGTCCGAGGGCGCGATGACGTCGCATCCGGCCTCGGCCTGGACCAGCGCCTGCTGGCACAGCGCCTCGATAGTCTCGTCGTTGGCGACATGGCCGTCGCGCACGATGCCGTCATGGCCGTCGGCGTTGTAGGGGTCGAGGGCAACGTCGCAGATGACGCCCAAGTCGGGATGGGCGGCGCTCACCGCGCGCACCGCGCGGCAGACCAGATTGTCCGGATTCGACGCCTCCTCGCAGTCGGAAGTCTTCAGCTCCGCCGGCACCGCCGGGAAGATGGCCACCGCCGGGATGCCCAGGGATTTGGCCTCGGCCACCGCGTCGACCAGGCGGTCGATGGTGTAGCGCACGACGCCGGGCATGGTCGGCACCGGTGTCGTATCGTTCTCGCCCTCGCGGACAAAGACCGGCCAGATCAGGTCGCTTGCCGTCAGCCGGTTCTCGCGCACCAGACGGCGCGACCAATCATGGCGGCGGTTGCGGCGCATGCGGGTGCGCGGAAAGGCACCTACCGGAGTCGTCGGTCCGCCGGCCATGCCGCCTCGATCCTGCGCCTTCTTCCGAATCGCGGCGCGCCGCCATGTCCCGTTTCGTCTGATGGGACCGCGCGCCAAGGTCTCAGATATTGGTGGCGCGCCGATACGAATGCAATGGGCCGCTGGTGGCCGCCGTGCCAGCGGCTTCCGCACACATGGGCGCCAAGCTATGATCCTGGCGCCCCGACTCCGCGGCGCGGATGCGCCGAATCGGGGCATCGCAGAGGCCTGCCACCGCACGCACGACAGCCACGCGCCGGAACGCACGACGCTTGATGTTTTCTTAAACTAAACAAGCGCATGACCGAATCTCCTGATGTCGTATTTGAGGAACGGGACGGC
>JAZFQY010000003.1:0-3901 GCA_036445355.1 Alphaproteobacteria bacterium | reverse complement strand
CTCGGGTGTGCCCGGCGTCGGCAAGTCCACCTTCATCGAGGCCTTCGGGCGGCTCGTGATCGGCCGCGGCCACAGGGTCGCGGTGCTGGCCGTGGATCCCTCGTCCAAAATCTCCGGCGGCTCGATCCTGGGCGACAAGACCCGCATGGAGGCGCTGACAAGCTCGCCCGAGGCCTTCATCCGCCCCTCGCCCACTGGCGGCACAATGGGCGGCGTCGCGCGGCGCACGCGCGAGGCCGTGCTCGCCTGCGAGGCGGCCGGTTTCGATGTGGTGCTGGTCGAGACCGTGGGCGTCGGCCAGTCGGAAACCGCGGTCGCCGACATGGTGGACATGTTCGTCCTGCTGCTGGCGCCCGCCGCCGGCGACGAGCTGCAGGGGCTGAAGCGCGGCATCGTCGAGCTGGCCGACCTGATCGTGGTCAACAAGGCCGATGGGGCGCTGAAGCCGGCGGCCGAGCGGGCCGCGGCGGACTTCGCCGGGGCGCTGGGCCTGCTCAGGCCCACGAGCGCCCACTGGCGGCCGAAGGTGCTCACCGCCTCGGCGCGCGACGGCGCCGGCATCGACGAGGTGTGGGGGCAGGTCGAAGCCTACCGTAAGGTCATGAGCGAGGCCGGCGAGATCGCCGCCCGCCGCCGCGGTCAGGCGCGCGCCTGGCTGTGGCGCGAGGTGGACGAGGGGTTGGCCGAGGCGCTGCGCGCCGAGCCCGCCGTCGCCGCCCGCCTGGTCGAGCTCGAGGCCAGGGTCGCGGCGGGCGAGACGACGCCCGCGGCGGCGGCCGCGGCGCTTCTGGCGGCCTTTCGCGGCCAGGGTTGAGCGCCGCATTCCCTTGACGCCCCGGTGCGCCTCGCCTACAACCCGCCGGCGCCGCGCCGATTAGGGCGGGGCGCCGATGTTCCCGGAGATCCAGCCATGGCGCGACGCTGCCCGGTGACCGGCAAGGGCGTGCAGACCGGCAACAACGTCAGTCACGCCAACAACAAGACCCGCCGGCGCTTCCTGCCCAACCTGCACCAGGCGTCGCTCTACAGCGACGCGCTGAACGAGACCGTGCGCCTGCGTGTGAGCGCCCGCGCCATCCGCACCATCGAGCACAAGGGCGGCTTCGACGCCTGGCTCGCGGCGGCGCCCAGCACCGATCTCACCACCAAGCTCAGACGGCTTAAGAGGCGCATCGCGGCGGCAACGGCGTAAGTCCACCGCCGGCGCGGCCCGCCGAGAGGCGGGCTTTTTTGCGCCTGCCAAATGGGCCTCGAGGCCGCTATAAACGGGGCCATCCGGGAGGGAGAGACCATGCTCGATCCGTCTGCCTTCATCGCCGCGCTCAACGCCCAGCCGCCGGAGCTCGTGTGGCTGATCATGCTGCTGGTGTGCTTCTCGACGATCCTGGTCATGCTGCGGCTATTCGGCACCACCGGGCTCTACGTCTATATCGCCCTGGCGGTGATCGGCGCCAGCCTGCAGGTGCAGAAGGCGGTCCAGTTCTCGGTCTATGCCGACCCGGTGGCGCTGGGCACGATCCTGTTCGCCTCCACCTATCTGTGTACCGACATCCTGGCCGAGCATTTCGGGCGTGCGGCGGCGCGGAAGGCGGTGTGGATCGGCTTCGCCAGTCTCCTGTTCTTCAACGTCGTGATGTTGCTCACCCTCGGCTTCTCGCCCTTGACGCCCGACCAGGCCGGCGACGACATGGCCTGGTCCCTGCCGAACCACGAATACATGCAAGGGCTGTTCACGCCGGCGCCGGCATTTTTCGCGGCCGGCATGATCGCCTTCTTCGCCAGCCAGTATCACGACATCTGGCTGTTCCGGCTGTTGTCGCGCATAACCGGCGGGCGCCATCTGTGGCTCAGGAACAACGCTTCGACCTGGGTGTCGGCGCTGATCGACAACACCATCTTCTCGGTGCTGGCCTTTGTCGTGCTCGCGCCCGAGCCTATCGGCCTCATGCCGCTGGTGTTCACTTTCATCCTCGGCACCTACCTGCTGCGCGTGCTGGTGGCGTTTCTGGACACGCCGTTCGTCTATCTGGCGCGCTTGACCGTGCGTGGCGCCGCCGCCGAGGCGGCGGCCTGACGGCCGCCCCGGCCAGCATCTACATGGCCCCGGGCTTCGCCTTCGAGGTCCTGCAGCGCGCGACGGGCGACGCCGACTGGCCGCGGCGGGCGCGGCTGGGGCGCCTGACGACGCCCCACGGCGTGGTGGAGACGCCGGCCTTCGTCTTCTGCGCCACCAAGGCGGCGTTGCGCGGCGCGACGCCGGCGCAGGCGTGGGACGCGGGCACCCAGATCATCCTCGCCAACACCTATCACCTGATGCTGCAGCCGGGGGCGGAGCTGGTCGCGCGCCTCGGCGGGTTGCACCGGATGATGGGCTGGGACGGACCGATGATGACCGACAGCGGCGGCTTCCAGATCTTCTCCCTCGGCCACGGCACGGTGGCGGAGGAGATCAAGGGCAACCGCGAAAGCTCCCAGCCGCCGATGCTCCTGGAGGTGGGCGAGGACGGCGCCGCCTTCCGCTCCTATATCGACGGCAGCGTGCACACGCTCACACCCGAGGGCTCGATCCAAATTCAGCGCCAGCTCGGCGCCGACCTGATCCTGGTGCTCGACGAATGCACGCCCTACCACATCGACAAGGATGCAACGGCGCTCTCCATGGCGCTCACCCACCGCTGGGCGGAGCGCGGCCTCGCCGAGTTCGAACGCGGCGCGGCGCCCGGCGACGGCCAAGCGCTCTATGGCATCGTCCAGGGCGGCGTCTACGACGATCTACGCCGGGAAAGCGTCGATTTCACCCGCGCCCAGCCCTATTTCGGCCACGCGGTGGGCGGCTGCCTCGGCGGCGCCAAGGCGGAGATGCAGCATGTGGTGGGCCTGGCCATGCGGCGGCTCGACGACCACAAGCCGGTGCATCTCCTAGGCATCGGCGGCGTCGCCGACGTCTGGGCCGGCGTCGCCAAGGGCATCGACAGCTTCGACTGCGTGACGCCGACGCGCCTCGCCCGCCACGGCCATGCCCTCATCCGCCCGGGCCTGGGCGAGGCGCCCGACGGGCGCGACCACCTCAACCTCAAGAACGCCCGCTTTCGCGAGGACCGGGGCCCGGTGGACCCGGAATGCGGCTGCTACACCTGCGGCGGCTTCGCCCGCGCCTACCTGCACCACCTGCTGAAGGCGGGCGAAGGTCTGGTTGGCCAGCTCCTTGCCATCCACAACATCGCCTTCATGAACCGCATGTTCACGGCGATCCGCGCCGCTATCCGCGAGGATCGCTATGGTGCGGCGATGCGGGCCTGGCTCAGGGGCTGAGTTCGAAGAGCAGCAGCAACGTCGGCGCGAGCCGTCTCATCGCGGTGGGCCAACTTCGAAAAGCATACGGGGAGCCGGCGTCGAAGCAAGCGTTGGGCCCGGGATTCGATCCCCGGGCCCGACTACGTATGACGCCCCTATTTGGCGGTGATGCGGCCCTCTAGCTTGGTCATAACACCGCCCTGCGCCGCGATGTAGTTCATCACCGTGGTCGCCAACAGGGTGCCGGCACTCGAGTCGATGAGCACCTTGCCGTTGCCGAGCGAGGCGTAGCCGTCGCCGCCGCCGAGCATGAAGTCGTTGGTGGCAACGGTGTACATGCGGGCCGGATCGAGCGCCTGGCCGCCGATTTTCACCTCGTCAATGCGGTCACCGGCCGGTTTCGTGGCGTCAAAGACAAAAGTCATGCCCGACACCTGGGGGAAGCGACCGGCCGTGTCCTCGATTTGGCTGACGCCGTTCTCGAGGGCGGCCCTGAGGTCGGCGCCGAAGAGCTCGACCAAGACGGTGACGTTGCCGAAGGGAAGCTCGCTCAGCACGTCCTTGCGCGTCAGCGTCGTGCCCGGCTCGTAGACCTTGTCGCCGCGGA
>JAZFQY010000002.1:0-7074 GCA_036445355.1 Alphaproteobacteria bacterium | reverse complement strand
TCAGAGTACGTTCACCATGTTCGGCCGCCGGACGAGCTGTAGAAAAGCACAATACCACGCACAATTCTTAGCGATCCGTTAACATTACTTCGCGCCGCACTAAAAGTTGCCCTCGCGTCGAAAATTCGCAATCGTGGATTGTGGAGAAGCCATCCATACACTCAATGATTGCCACTATTTAACGTTAAAAACATCTCTTAACGCTTTGTAATAACATCCTTATTGAGGCCAATTGACGGCGTAAATTTGAGATGTGCCCGTTCCCAATCGGCAGATTCGACTTCGCCGGAGTGCGCCTGCCCCGACGCGGTCCGGCCCGGCTGCCGTGACCCGGCCCGAAGCCGCCGCCTCGGGAGTTGCGGACCGCTCCATATCGAATAGTTAGGGCGGAATCACCGCGCCGATGAACCGCCCAAGGCGATACTCGTCGGCCCGGATATGCTCTAGGATCGCCGGCGCCGGGCAGGTCGTTTGACCCGGGCCCGGGGCGGCCGCTTGCCGCCTCGGATGGCCGCCTCGCCCGCGCCGGTCAGATGAAAGATGATTCCGCCCTTGGTGGCGTCGGCTTCCGCCAGGCGCACCTCGACGGCGTCGCCGAGGGTGAAGGTGAGGCCGTTCGCCTCTCCGGTGAGGGCGTGGCGGCCTTCATCGTGGTGGTAGAGGTCGGCGGGCAGGGTGGATATCGGTATCAGGCCCTCTGCGCCGCTGTCGTCGAGGCGGGCGAACAGGCCGAAATGGGTCACCCCGGTGAGGTGTCCGGCGAACACCGCCCCGATCCGATCCGACAGAAACGCCGCCAGATAGCGGTCCATGGCTTCGCGCTCGGCGATCATCGCCCGGCGCTCGGTCATCGACAGGTGCTCGCCCGCCTGCTCGTAGCGCGCCTCGATCTCCGCCGGCAGGCCGCCCTCGCCGAGGCCGTGGCCGCGGATCAGGGCGCGATGCACGAGTAGATCCGCGTAGCGGCGGATGGGCGAGGTGAAGTGGGCGTAGCGCCTGAGGCCGAGGCCGAAATGGCCGATATTTGCCGGGCTGTAGCCGGCTTGCGCCTGCGCCCGCAGGACGAGCTCGTTGACCAGGCGTTCCTCGGCCGTGCCGGCGACGCGCTCGAGTACGCGATTGAATCGGCCGGGCCCGAGCACCTGTGCGCGCGGCAGCCTGATCCCGAGCCCGGCCAGGACCTCGCGCAGGGCCTCCACCTTCAGCGGGTCGGGTGCGTCATGCACCCGGTACATGCAGGGCTGGCGCCGGCGCTCCAGGGTCTCGGCCGCGGCCACGTTGGCGGCGATCATGAACGCCTCGATCAGCCGGTGGCTGTCCAGACGCGGGCGCGGCGCGATGCGGGCGACGCGTCCGTCGGCGTCGAACACCACCTGCCGTTCGGGCAGCTCCAGCGCCAGGGTGCCGCGGCGGCGCCCGGCTCCGTCGAGGGCCGCGAAGGCGCCGTAGAGAGGTCCGATGACGTCGCTCAAGAGCGGCGCCGTGGTCGCGTCGGGCCGCCCGTCGGCCGCCGCCTGCACCTGCCCGTAGGTGAGCCGTGCCGCCGATCGCATGCGCGCGCGCTGGAAGCGGTGCCGGCGGATGCGCCCGTCGCCGGCGATCCAGATGCGCGCCGCGAGGCAGGCGCGCTCCTCGGCCGGGCGCAGGGAGCACAGGTCGTTCGACAGCACCTCCGGCAGCATCGGCACCACGCGGTCGGGAAAATAAGCCGAGTTGCCGCGCCGGAAGGCCTCGCGATCGACCGGATCGTCGGGGCGCACGTACCAGGCGACGTCGGCGATGGCGACAGTGATCCGCCATCCGCCGGGATTGCCGGGATCGTCGTCGGGCTCGGCGTGGACCGCGTCGTCGAAATCCCGCGCGTCCGCGCCGTCGATGGTCACCAGGGGCAGGTGGCGCAGGTCGGTGCGGGCATCGGCCGGCGCCGGCGCGAGGGCGGCGGCGTGGGCGTTCGCCTCCGCCGGAAATGCGACCGGCAGACCGGCGGCATGAATGGCGATCAGGCTGGCGGCCCGCGGTCCCGCCGCGTCGCCCAGGCGCTCGACGATGCGCACTCGCGTCAGCCCCCATCGGCGCTGGCCCAGCACCTCCGCCGAGACCAGCTCGCCGCTTGCGGCGCCGAGTGTGTCGTCGGCGTCGACGTGGAACTCGTTCCTCTGCCCGCGCTCGGTCGGCGTCAGGCGCCCGCCCTCGCCGGTGGACCGGAAGACGCCCAGGGTCCGGCCGGGAAGGACGGGCAGGCGCTTGATCGGCAGGGCGTCGTAGCTGCCGTCCGGCGCCCGTCTGAGGCGCGCCAGCAACCGGTCGCCCACGGCGGGCTCGGCGACGCCGGCACGGGCGAGATAGATCTTCGGCGGCGGTTCTTCGCCGCGCCAGGCCGCGGGGCGGACGAGGGCGTCGCCATCGGCGTCGATCTCGGCCACCTCCACCACCGTGACCGGCGGCAGGGCGCCGGCCCGGCGCCCGCGGCGGACGCGCGTGCCGTCTTTTGCCGCCAGCTCGCGCAGCATGTGCTTGATTTCGGTGCGTTCGGCTCCCGTCAGATTGAAGGCACGGGCGATCTCGCGCCCGCTTGGCCTGCCGTCCTGCGCACGCAGGAATTCGATCAACTCGTCTTTGCTGGGAAGTCGGCCGCGCCGGCGGCCGCCGGGTGTGCGAGGCGCTTTCTTCGCCAACGGCGTATCCTAGTCGGCGGAAGCCGTGGCCCGGCCGCGGGGTTTGGCGGTGCGTTTCGGCTTCGCTTCGCCTCCGGATTTCTTGGCGGCACTCTTGCGCCGGCTGGAATTCGCGGCGCCCTTGCGCCGGCTGGGCTTGGCGGGGGTCTTGCGCCGGGCTGACTTGGCGGCGATCAAGGCAACGGCGTCATCGAGGGTCAGGCTGTCGACATCCATGTCCTTGGGCAGGGTCGCGTTGACGCGCCCGTGCTTGACGTAGGGGCCGTAGCGGCCGTCATACAAGCGCACGGGCTTGCCGTCTTCCGGGTGGGCGCCGAACTCCCTGAGCGCGTTGCTGGCGCCGCGCCGCGACTTGCCCTTCTCGGCGATGATGGTTACGGCGTGGTTGAGGCCGATCGAGAGCGCGTCGCGCGGATCCTCCAGGCGCGCATAGATGCCGCCATGTCTGAGGTAGGGTCCATAGCGGCCGATGCCGGCCTCGATCGGCTTGCCGTCCTGCGGATGCGGGCCCACCTCGCGCGGCAGGGCGAGGAGACCCAGCGCCGTCCGCAGATCGAGTTCGTCCGGTCCCCACCCCTCGGGCACGCCGGCGCGCTTCGGCTTCACCTTGCCCTCGGGCTCGCCCACTTGCAGGTATAACCCGTAGGGGCCGCGGCGCAGGGTCACCTCCGAGCCGCTTTCCGGGTCGTGCCCGATCATCAGCGGGCCCGCCGCGAGTGCCGCCCCCGTATCCTCCCCGTCCGCGACCTTCAGGGCCCGCGTGTAGCGGCACTCGGGATAGGCGGAGCAGCCGATGAAAGCGCCGTGGCGGCCGAATTTGAGCGCCAGGCGGCCCTCCTCGCAGCCCGGGCACAGGCGCCGGTCGCCGCCTTCGGCGGGCGGCGGGAAGAAGTGCTCGCTCAGCGCCTCGTCCAGCGCCTCGCGCACCGCCTGGCCGGTGAGTTCGCTGGTCTCCTCGACGGCGGCGAAGAAAGAACTCCAGAATGTCCGCAACACCTCCTTCCAGCCAATGCGGCCACCGGAAATGTCGTCGAGCTGCTCCTCCAGCTTGGCCGTAAAGTCGTACTCGACATAGCGCCGGAAGAAGTTTGTGAGGAAGGCGGTGACGATGCGACCACGGTCCTCGGGGATGAAGCGCCGCTTCTCGAGCCTGACATAGTCGCGCGTCTGTAACACTTGAAGGATCGAGGCGTATGTCGAGGGTCGCCCGATGCCCACCTCCTCCATGGTCTTGACCAGGCTTGCCTCGGTGTAGCGCGGCGGCGGCTGGGTGAAGTGCTGGTCGGCGGCGACGCCGGTTCGCCGCACGGCCTCGCCCTCGTTGAGTTCCGGCAGGCGGCGGTTGGCGTCGCCGTCGCCGTCGGCATCGTCGCGGTCCTCGCGATAGAGCTTCAGGAAGCCGTCGAAGGCGACGGTCGAGCCGGTGGCGCGCAGGCACACCCGGCCGTCCGGCGACGCCAGGTCGGCGGCGATCTGATCGATCTCGGCGCTCGCCATCTCCGAGGCCATGGTGCGTTTCCAGATCAGGTCGTAGAGGCGGAATTCGTCGGCGGCCAGGTAGGTCCGCACCTCGCGCGGATCGCTGAACAGGTCGGCGGGGCGGATCGCCTCGTGCGCCTCCTGGGCGTTCTTGGCCTTGGTCTTGTAGACGCGCGGCGTCTCGGGCAGGTAGTCGGGGCCGAAGCTGCGCCCGATCATGTCGCGACAGGCGGCGATCGCCTCGCCGCTCAGCACCACGCTGTCAGTGCGCATATAGGTGATCAGGCCCACCGTCTCGCCGCCGAGGTCGACGCCCTCATACAGTCGCTGCGCCACGCGCATGGTCTTGGTGGCGCTGAAGCCGAGCTTGCGCGACGCCTCCTGCTGCAGGGTCGAGGTGATGAAGGGGGGATAGGGGTTGCGCTTCGTGCGCTTGCGCTCGACCCGGGCGACCGTGAACTCGCGCGATTCGACCGCGGCGCGGGCGTGCGCCGCCGCGTCCGCGTCCGGTAGCGTGAACTTGTCCAGCTTCCCGCCGTCCAGATGCGTCAGGCGGGCGCTGAAGGCCTCGCCGCGCGCGCTCGCCGCCTGCATTTCGACGGTCCAGTACTCGCGCGTCTTGAACGCCTCGATCTCCGCCTCGCGTTCGCACACCAGCCTCAGGGCGACCGACTGCACCCGCCCGGCTGAGCGCGCGCCGGGCAGCTTGCGCCACAGCACCGGTGACAGGGTGAAACCGACCAGATAATCGAGCGCGCGGCGCGCCAAGTAGGCCTCGACCAGATCGTCGTCGACGCGGCGCGGATGCGCGAACGCCTCGCGCACCGCCTTGGCCGTCACCTGGTTGAAGACGACACGCTTGACCTCGATGGCATCCAGCAGGTCGCGCTGGCGCAGGATTTCCTCGATGTGCCAGGAGATGGCCTCGCCCTCCCGGTCCGGGTCGGTGGCGAGGTAGATCGTCTTCGCACCCTTGAGCGCCTTGGCGATTTCTCCCAGCTGCTTCTCGGCGCGCGCGTCCACCTGCCAGGTCATGGCGAAATCGGCATCCGGCAGGACCGAGCCCTCCTTGGCCGGCAGGTCGCGGACGTGGCCATATGAGGCGAGAACCCGGTACCCGTTCCCGAGATATTTGTTGATGGTCTTCGCCTTGGCCGGCGACTCGACGATGACGACGTCCATTGCCCGTCCGTGCTTCTGGCGTGCAGAGCCCCTGTAAATATTCTCGCCTAGATGGTCGCGACCCGGTTGCCGGGCTGGCGTTCGATGCGTCCCGCCAGCTCGAGTTCGAGCAGCACCATCAGGACGACGGCGGGGGTCATGTGGCATTGACGGATGATTTCGTCAACCGCTACCGGCGTCGGCGACAGGCAGGTGGTGACGATTTCTCGTGCCGAATCAAACTCTTGCTCCGAGGGGGGTGGGCCCGGCGGGGCCTCGTACTCGATCGCCTCGCGCTCCGTCAGGGGCTGGCGCAGCATCGGCTCGAGCGCCTCGAGCACGTCCTCGGCCCGCTCGGTCAGGACCGCCCCCTGGCGCAGCAGGCCGTTCGGCCCGTGACTGCGCGGGTCGCGCGGCGAGCCCGGCACGGCAAACACCTCACGCCCCTGATCGAGCGCCAGGCGCGCGGTAATGAGCGAACCGGAGCGGCGCGCCGCCTCGACCACGACGACCCCCAGGCACAGCCCCGAGATGATGCGGTTGCGGCGCGGGAAGTGGCGCGCCTGGGGCTCGGTCGCAAATGGCATCTCCGATATGAGCACACCCTGGGCGCGAATGTCGTGATAGAGCTGCTCGTTCTCCTTCGGGTAGATCACGTCGAGGCCGCCGGCGACCACCGCCGCGGTGCCCGTCGCCAGCGCGCCGGCATGGGCGCTGGCGTCGATGCCGCGCGCCAGGCCGGAGGCGACCACGAGCCCCGCCTCGCCCAGGTCCCGCGCCAGGTCCTGCGCCAGTCGGCGGCCGTTCGCCGAGGCGTTACGGGCGCCGACGATGGCTATGCAGCGCGTTGCCAGCAGATGGGCGTGGCCGAGCAGGAAGAGGACGGGCGGCGCGTCCTCGATCGCCGCCAAGGCCTGCGGGTAGCCGGCCTCGTCGTGGGCCAGCATCTCGCCGCCGGCGGCGTCCAGCGCCGCCAACTCGCGCTCCGCCGCGTGCCTGGGATAGGGCGTCAGTGCCGAGGCGCGCCCGCCGCGCCGGCTCAACTCGGGCAGGGCGTCGAGCGCCGCCGCCGCGGTGCCGAAGCGGCGCAGCAGCTGGTAGAAAGTGATCGGGCCCACATTGTCGGTGCGGGTCAGCCGCAGCCAATCCAACTTTTCCTCGCGGCTGAGGGCGCTTCCCGTCATCGCCGGTGGTGCCGTGGCGCATTACGACCAGCCGGCGCCAATCTTGTCCTCCTCCCCCTTGATCAGTCGGCGAAAGTTGGAGTGGTGGGCGAGCCAGACCAGGAGCGCGAGGACGGCCGCCAGTTCCGCCTCCTGCCGAAAGTCGAGGTTCCACGCAAAGACCGGAGCCGCGGCGACGGCGATCAAGGACGCCACTGAGGCGTAGCGGGTGATCGCCGCGGCCAACAGCCACGCCGCCAGCGCCGCCAGACCCACTGGCCAGGCCAGGACCAAGAGCACGCCCAGGGTGGTCGCCACCCCCTTGCCGCCCCGAAAACGGAGCCAGATCGGAAACATGTGCCCGATGACCGCGCCGAAGCCTGCGGTGACAGCGAGATCGGGCCCGAAATTTCTCGCGATCAGGACCGCGAGCGCGCCCTTGCCGGCATCCCCCAGCAGGGTCAGCAGGGCGATGTCGACCCGCCCCGAGCGCAGCACGTTGGTGGCGCCGATGTTGCCCGAGCCAATGCGGCGTATGTCGCCGAGGCCGGCAAGGCGGGTCAGCAGCAGGCCCGTCGGGATCGTGCCGACCAGAT
>JAZFQY010000001.1:0-5619 GCA_036445355.1 Alphaproteobacteria bacterium | reverse complement strand
CCCGGTGCCGTCGCAGATGATGGTTGCCTTGGCCAGCGGCGCGAAACCGGCGCGGTAGTGAATGCGCCCTCCGACGGCGACACCAAGGGCGACTGAAAGAGCCTTCTCCAGTCATATTGACGCAATTCTGTTGTGCCCGCGAGGCGGCAGGCCGCAAGGCGTCTGGCGAAGCGCGATGCGGGGCTTCGGGCGAGGCAGACAACGAGGCGGCTGCCCCTCGCGGGACAACCCGCAGGGTCCAGGCCCTTTTGGGCCAGGGCGGCGTCAAGCACCTTGAGCGCAGCGATAGCTACGCTCCGCGGCACTTTCCTGGCCCTGACCCAAAATGGCTCTGTCAGAATGGGTCAATATGACCGGAGAAGGCTCTAGCCGGCGCCCTGGACGCTCGGATTGGCCGGGCTTATAAGGCCCCCAGTCGTCGACCCTCCACGACGGCGTTTCGCCTCGGACGGACCTGGCCCATGTTCGACCTCAAATGGATTCGGGAGCACCCGGACGCCTTCGACGCAGGGCGCGCGCGCCGCGGGCTGACGCCCCTGGCCGAGAGGCTGCTGGCACTCGATGCGCGCCATCGGGTCCGGCTCACCGAGCTGCAGGCGATGCAGGAGCGGCGCAACCAGGCCTCGAAGGAGATCGCCGCCGCGATGCAGGGTGGCCGCGCCGGCGAGGCGGACGCGCTCAAGGTTGAGGTCGCCGAAATGAAGGGCCGGATTCAGTCGGCCGAGAAGACCGGCCGGGCGCTCGCCGCCGAGCTCCAAGACCTGCTCGCGGGCGAGCCGAACCTGCTCGACGAGGCGGTGCCCGACGGCGACGGCGAGAGCGACAATCGGGAGCTGCGCCGGGTCGGCGAGGTGCGGCAGTTCGACTTCCCGCCGAGGCAGCATTTCGAGCTCGGCGAGGCGCTGGGGCTGATGGACTTCGAGGCGGCGGCGCGCATGAGCGGGTCGCGCTTCGTCGTGCTCAAGGGGGCCCTGGCGCGCCTGGAGCGGGCGCTGGCCCAGTTCATGCTCGACGTGCATACGGAGGAATTCGGCTACACCGAGGTGAGCCCGCCCCTGCTGGTGCGCGACCAGGCTTTGTTCGGCACCGGCCAGCTACCCAAATTCGCCGAAGATCAGTTTCACACCACCAGCGACCATTGGCTCATTCCAACTGCGGAGGTGCCGCTTACCAACTTGGCGATGGACCAGATCCTGGCGGAGGACGAGCTACCGCTGCGATTTACGGCTTTCACCGGCTGCTTTCGCTCCGAGGCGGGCGCGGCCGGGAAAGACGCCCGCGGCATGATGCGCCATCACCAGTTCTACAAGGTGGAGCTGGTCTCCATCGCCCATCCCGAGCACTCGCAAGAGGAGCACGAGCGCATGACCGGCTGCGCCGAGGCGGTCCTTGAACGCCTCGAGCTGCCTTACCGGGTCGTCATCCTGTGCAGCGGCGACACCGGCTTCGCGGCGCACAAGACCTACGACATCGAGGTCTGGCTGCCGGGGCAGGGCACCTATCGCGAGATCTCCTCCTGCTCCAACTGCGGCGACTTCCAGGCAAGGCGCATGCGCGCCCGGTTTCGCCCGGCGGGCGAGAAGGCGATCCGCTTCGTCCACACCCTCAACGGTTCCGGCGTCGCCACCGGCCGCGCCCTGATCGCGGTGATGGAGAACCACCAGGGGGCCGACGGCTCGATTGTGGTGCCCGCGGTCCTGCGCCCTTATACGGGCGGCGTCGAGGTGATCGGCGCCGATGAATAGATTTCCCGCCGGCCTCGAGGGCGCGCGCATCCTCGTTACCAATGACGACGGTATCAACGCCCGCGGCATGAAAGTCCTGGAGCATGTGGCGCGGGACCTGTGCAACGATGTGTGGGTCTGCGCCCCTGAAACGGAGCGCAGCGGCGCCGGCCATTCGCTCACCCTGCACCGGCCGCTGCGCATCCTCCAGATTTCGCCCCAACGCTATGCGATCACCGGCACGCCCACCGACGCCGTGCTCTTGGGTCTGCACCACATCCTCCGCGATCACCCGCCGGACTTGGTACTCGCCGGCGTCAACCGTGGCGGCAACATGGGCGAGGACATCACCTATTCCGGCACCGTCGCGGCGGCGATGGAGGCGACGCTCCTGGGTGTGCCGGCGATTGCCCTCAGCCAGTATGTGAGCGAGGGCCGGCGCAAGGTCCACTGGTCGACCGCCGAGACCCATGCCCCGCCCCTGATCCGCAGGCTGTGTGCCGCGGGCTGGCCCAAGGGCGTGTTCGTCAATATCAACTTCCCCGACCTTGCCGCCGACGATGTCCTGAGCGTGATCGTCGCCGACCAGGGCCAGCGCAAGATGGGCGAGAACCTCGACGAGCGCGTCGATCCACGCGGCCGGCCCTATTTCTGGATCGGTACGCTGCGCGATGACGCCACGCCGCGCGCGGGCACGGACTTGGCCGTGGTCGCCGAAGGCCACATCGCGGTCACGCCGGTGCATATGGACCTGACGCACCGGCCGTCGATCGCCGGCCTGCGCGAGGCCCTAGCGTGAGAGTCGCCACGCGCATCATCCGCTTGATCCTGGAGTTGCGTCAAAGCGGCATCACCGACACGCGCGTGCTGTCGGCGATCGAGCGCGTGCCGCGCACACGCTTCGTGCCCGGGGCGCTCAGGCACCAGGCCTATGCGAACGTCGCCGTGCCCATCGGCCACGGCCAGACCCTGAGCCGGCCCCTGGTGGTGGCGCAGATGACGGAGGCGCTGGACGTCGGCCCGCGGATGAAGGTGCTCGAGGTCGGAACCGGCTCCGGCTATCACACGGCGGTGCTGGCGCAGCTCTGCCGGCGGGTCTACACGATCGAGCGACACCGGCCGCTTAGCGTGCATGCCGAGAACCGGCTGCGCGAATTGCGCCTGCACAACGTCACCTCGAAGGTCGGCGACGGCACGCTGGGCTGGCCGGAGCAGGCGCCGTTCGATCGTATCCTGGTCGCCGCCGCCGCGGCCGAGGCGCCGGCGCCGATCCTGGCGCAGTTGGCGGTGGGCGGCATCCTGGTGCTGCCCATCGGCGTCCAGGGCCGCGACCAGTCGCTGCTGCGCGTGCGCCGCACCGAGGCTGGCTATGACAGCGACTGGCTCTCCGCTGTACGTTTCGTGCCGCTACTCCCCGGTATCGGCGCCGAAGCGGTGGTGTGAGGAGGGGCGGCATGTCGGCGACCCTGTCGCCGTCCCTGGCGCCAACCCTGGCGCGCCGGTGCGCGTCCCTCCTGGCCGCGTTTGTCGTCGCCGCCTGCGTGCGCGGCGGCGACCCAGCGCCGGTGACGGATCACGCACGCAGGCTGCCGCCGAACGCCGTCGCACCGGCATGGGTGGCACCGCTACCGACACGGGTCGCGGCACCCCGGGTGCGGCAGGCGACCGCGCCGGTCGCCCCGGTGCGAGTAAGGGTTACTCCGGCACCGATTACGCCCGTGCAGGTACAGGTCGCGGCGACACCGGCCCCGCCCGCGCGCGTGACGGTCGCGCCGGCCAGGGTCGCGGCGCTGTCACCCCGGAGCCGCGCGCCGGAAGGCGTACATCGGGTCGAGCCGGGCGACACCGTCTACAACATCGCGCGCCGCTACGGCCTGTCGACCCGTGCCATCATCGCGGCGAACGGATTGTCGGCGCCCTATGTGTTGAGCCTCGGGCGGAAACTGGCTGTGCCCGCGCCGCGCCTGCATCGGGTGGCCGCTGGCGAGACTATTTATGGCATCTCGCGCCGCTACGACATCGACATGACTACTTTGGTGCGCCTCAACGCCGTCACTGCGCCCTATCGCATCGCCGTAGGGCAGCAACTGGTCCTGCCCGGCGATATGTCCGCGGCGCACCCGACGACGCGCAAGGGCGCCGCACCGGTGCGAGCGGCGCGGGTTGCCATGGCGGGTCCCCTGCCACAGCGAAAACCCGCGCGGCCCGCCGCGCTCCGCGCGTACAGGCCAATCGGCGAGCCGCCACCCCTGGCCGAGGGCGGCTTCGCGCCGCCGATCGAGGGCCGGGTCGTCTCCGCCTACGGCGCCAAGGTCGGGGGCGTGCACAATGACGGCATTAACATCGCCGCCCCGCGCGGCGCCGCGGTGCGCGCGGCGCAATCGGGGGTGGTTGCCTATGCCGGCAGCGAGATCCGCGGCTACGGCAACCTGCTGCTGATCAAGCATGCCGAGGGCCTCATGACCGCCTACGCCCACGCCGACCGGCTGTTGGTGGCGCGCGGCGAGATGGTCGAGCGGGGCCAGGTGATAGCCACCGTCGGCACGAGCGGCGGCGTCGAGGCGCCCCAGCTCCATTTCGAGATCAGGCGCGGCGCCAAGGCGGTCGATCCGCGGACCTATTTGGTGTCGCTAGGCGGGTAGGAGTTTCTATAGCCGCTTGCCCAGGCGGCCGGCGAGATCCTGGGTGAACTGCCAGGCGACGCGCCCCGAGCGCGCGCCGCGCGTCACCGACCATTCCAAGGCCTCGGTGCGCAGGCGATCCGGCTCCACCTCCAATCCATAGTGCCGGGCGTAGCCCTCGACCATGGCGAAGAAGGTCTCCTGGTCGGCATTGTGGAAGCCGAGCCAGAGCCCGAAACGGTCGCTCAGGGACACCTTCTCGTCCACCGCCTCGGAGGGGTTGATGGCGGTGGAGCGCTCGTTCTCGATCATCTCGCGCGGCATCAGGTGGCGCCGGTTCGAAGTGGCGTAGAAGATGACGTTCGCCGGCCGGCCTTCGATGCCGCCCTCGAGCACCGCCTTCAGTGACTTGTAGGTGGTGTCCTCGCCGGTGAAGGAGAGGTCGTCGCAGAACAGCACCGTGCGCCGCGTGCGCGTGCGCAGGATGGCGAGCAGACGCGGCAGGCTGGGGGTGTCCTCGCGGTGGATCTCCACGAGGGCCACGTTGTCGGCACGGCCGTCATTGACCGCCGCGTGCACCGCCTTGACCAGGGACGACTTGCCGGTGCCGCGCGCACCCCACAGGAGGACATTGTTGGCCGGCAGGCCGTCGGCGAAACGGCGCGTGTTCTCCAACAGGATGTCGCGTTGGCGGTCGATGCCCCTGAGCAGGGCAAGGGGGATGCGGTTGACCTCCGCGACAGGCTCGAGCCAGCCGGGCTCGGCGTGCCAGATGAAGGCGTCGGCGGCGTCGAGATCGTTCAACGGCGGCACCGGCGCCGAAAGCCGCTCCAGCGCCGCGGCGATGCGCGCCAGCAGGGTGTCTTGCTTGCTTGCCGTCATCGTCAGGTCGAGCCCGTTCTTGCCGTCTCCGGCGACAGTAGCATGGGTGCCCGGGCGGTCAATTTTGCCGCGGCAGTGCCCGTATTCGCCGCCCTCCCGGCCATTGCAATTGCTCGCGGCGCGGCTATAGTCCGGGCCTGCGCCGCGCGGGCTGCGCGCGGCCGACGCCAATCGGGAGCACGGCATGTTCATTTCGCCCGCATACGCACAGGCGGGGGGGGGCGGGAGCGATCCCTTGTTCTCCACCTTGATCATGATTGGTCTGATGTTCGCCATCTTCTATTTCCTGCTGATCCGACCGCAGCAGAGGAAGGCGAAGGAACACCGGGGCAAGCTCGACGCCATAAAGCGCGGCGACAGGGTGCTCACCGGCGGCGGCATCTTCGGCACCG